>JARYMD010000316.1 GCA_029907285.1 Verrucomicrobiota bacterium
CTGCAGCATCCGTTTCTCGTTCCGTATGATCACCTCCGGCGTCTTCAACTGCAGCAGGTTCTTCAACCGATTGTTCCGGTTGATCACCCGCCTGTACAGATCATTCAAATCCGACGTCGCAAACCGCCCACCCTCGAGCGGCACCAACGGCCTCAAATCCGGCGGAATCACCGGCAACACGGTCAGAATCATCCACTCCGGCCGCATCTTCCCAGCCAGAAACCCCTGAAAAAGCTTGATCCGTTTCGCAAGTTTCTTCTTGTTCTGCTTGCTCTTGGTCTCGCTCATCGCCGCCTGAAGCTCGTCAATGCTCTTCTGCAGATCAATGTTCGCCAAAGCATCGCGCACGGCTTCAGCCCCCATCTTCGCAACAAAAGCATCTCCGCCGTATGTTTCTCTCGCCTCCCTGAACTCCTGCTCGCTCAAAAGTTGGTGCTTCTTAAACGGCGTCTGCCCGGGGTCAATAACCATGTAATCTTCATAGTATATCACCCGCTCCAAATCCCGCGCCGTCATGTCCAGCATCAGCCCTATCCGCGACGGCATGCACTTGAAAAACCAAATGTGCGACACTGGCACCGCAAGGTCGATGTGGCCCATCCGCTCCCGGCGCACCCGCGACAACGTCACTTCCACGCCGCACCTGTCGCACACAACACCGCGATGCTTGATCCGCTTGTACTTCCCACACGAACATTCCCAGTCCTTGACCGGTCCGAATATCCGTTCGCAAAACAAACCGCCCTTCTCCGGTTTGAATGTTCTGTAGTTGATGGTCTCAGGATTCTTCACTTCACCCTTCGACCACGACCGAATCGTCTCGGGCGATGCAACGCTGATCGATACATGATCAACCAAATTGACCTTCTCAAGCCCAAGCAACTCCCGCGCTGAATCTTTCGTCGTCATATGCCTCTCCGTATCCAGCAAATCTCACTCAACTCAACAGCCCCGCCGTCCCCGCATGCGCCGCCTGATCAATCGGGCTCGCGTAGCCAACTCTCACATCCAACCCAAGTGATTGCATTTCCTTCACCAGCACGTTGAACGATTCCGGCACCCCCGCCTCAAGCGAATTGTCACCTTTCACAATGCTCTCGTATATCCGGGTCCGGCCAGGCACGTCATCCGATTTCACAGTCAACAGCTCCTGCAACGCGTACGCCGCGCCATAGGCTTCCATGGCCCAGACTTCCATCTCACCAAACCGCTGCCCGCCATACTGAGCTTTCCCGCCAAGCGGCTGTTGCGTCACAAGCGAGTACGGCCCAACAGCCCGTGCGTGTATCTTGTCAGCAACAAGATGCCCAAGTTTCATCATGTATATGTAACCAACAACAACCTCCTGATCGAACGGTTCACCCGTCCGCCCATCATACAAACGAGCCTTCCCGTTCGGCCCCACCAACGGCGTCTCGCCAGCCTTCTTCTGCGCCTCGGCAGCCTGCTTCAAATACTCCCGTATCTCATCCTCTTTTATCCCGTCAAACACAGGCGTCACAACCTGCAACCCCAGCAGCTTCGCCGCCCACCCAAGATGAGTCTCCAATACCTGGCCAACGTTCATGCGCGACGGAACCCCAAGCGGGTTCAGCACAAGGTCAACAGGCGTCCCATCCGCCAAAAACGGCATGTCTTCTTCCGGCACAATGCGGGCAACCACACCCTTGTTCCCGTGCCGACCAGCCATCTTGTCGCCAACCGACAGCTTCCGCTTCGACGCGACATACACCTTCACAGACTTGATAATGCCCGTCTCGGTCTCGTCGCCTGACTCGACCCGCTCCATTTCCTCGTCAAATTGCATCTGCAGGTCGTCGAACTTCTTCTTGTACCCGCCAATGATCTCATTGATCTTGTTCCTGATCGGCGAGGGGTCAATCTCGATCCTGTCGTACACCTGCGCCAGCTTGCGCAACAGCGTCTTTGTGATCTTCCTGTTCGCCGGTATGATTATCTCGCCTGTCTCAGAATTCACCACCTCCAGAGGAATCTTCTCGCCGAGCAACACGTTGCTCAATGCCTCGGTAAGTTGATCGCGCAGTTCTTCCCTCTTCTTCCTGTACTCCTCCTCGACCTGCTTCGCCTGCTTCCTCGAATCAGCGTCGTCCTCTTTGACCTGCTTCTCCTTATCGGCTTCCTTCTTTGATGAAACTTTCACGTCCATCACAATCCCGTACGTCCCGGACGGAACCTTGAGCGATGTGTCCTTAACGTCCGCTGCCTTTTCGCCGAAAATGGCCCGCAACAGCCTTTCCTCAGGCGCCAGTTCGGTCTCGCTCTTCGGAGTAATCTTGCCCACCAGTATGTCGCCGGGCTTCACTTCAGCCCCAACCCTGATCACACCGTCAGGCCCGAGATTCTTCAGCGCCTCTTCACCGACATTCGGAATGTCCCTTGTGATTTCCTCCGGCCCGAGTTTCGTGTCCCGCGCTGACGCCTCGAATTCCTCAATGTGAATCGAGGTGAATATGTCATCCTTCACCATCCTCTCACTGACAAGGATGGCGTCCTCGAAATTGTAGCCGTTCCATGGCAAAAAGGCGCAGAGTATGTTGCGCCCAAGGGCCAATTCCCCATCCCTCGTGCACGGCCCGTCCGCAATTATCTGCCCCTTCTTCACCGTCTCTCCGCGTGACACGGCAGCTTTCTGGTTGATGCACGTGTTCGCGTTCGATTTCATGAACTTCCGGATCGAGTACACATACGTGCCGGTCTCAGGGTCGGTCTTGAGCTTCTTCTTCCTCTCGGGCATTTTCCCGTCGCGAGTCAATACCACCTGATTCGCTGTCACAGACGCAACTTTCCCGCCCTCCTCAGCCACAACCACCGCATGCGAATCCCGCGCAACTTTCTCCTCAAGCCCGGTGCAAACCAACGGCCGCTCCGTCACCAGCAACGGCACCGCCTGCCGTTGCATGTTCGATCCCATCAAGGCGCGATTGGCATCGTCGTGCTCCAAAAACGGAATCAAACCCGCAGCCACAGATACCAACTGCTTCGGCGACACGTCCATGTACTGAATCCGCGACGGTTCAGCATCCAAAAATTCGCCCTTGTGCCGACACGGCACCCTGTCGCCCAAAAAACGCCCCTTTTCATCCACAAGCGCATTGGCCTGCGCTATCACAAACTGCTCCTCCCGGTCAGCAGTCAGATATTCAATCTGGTTCGTCACCCGGCCTTTCTCGACCTTCCGATAAGGGGTCTCGATAAACCCAAAATCGTTCACGCGCGCAAAAGTCGCCAGCGACGCTATCAGGCCAATGTTCGGCCCCTCAGGTGTCTCAATCGGGCATATCCGACCATAATGCGAAGGATGCACGTCGCGCACCTCGAAACCCGCCCGTTCCCGGGACAAACCACCCGGCCCCAACGCCGAAAGCCGCCTCTTGTGAGTCAGCTCAGCCAGCGGGTTTATCTGATCCATGAACTGACTCAACTGGCTCCTGCCAAAGAAATCACGCACCACCGCCGAAAGCGCCTTCGGATTGATCAGCTTCTGCGGAGTCATCGTGTCAGACCCCTGGTCAAACAAGGTCATGCGTTCCTTGACAAGCCGCTCCGTCCGCGCCAGGCCGACTCGGCACTGGTTCGCCAGCAGCTCGCCCACCGTCCGCACACGCCTGCTCCCAAGGTGGTCAATGTCGTCCACCGTTCCCTCGTTCTTCTTCAGCCTCAGCAGGTATTTCGTCGCAGCCACAAGGTCCTGCCCAAGCAGTATCCGCGCGTCCACCTTGTCATCAAAGCCCAGTTTCTGATTGATCTTGTACCGCCCAACCCGACCAAGATCGTACCGCTTCGCATCGAAAAACAGCCTCTTCACCAACGCCCGCGCGTTTGCCGTCGTCGGCGGATCACCCGGACGCAATCTCTTGTATATGTCCTTCAGCGCGTCATCGGCGTTCTTGGTCTGATCCTTCTTCAAACACTTGATGATAATCCCGTCATCCACTGAAGTATCGACGACCTTGATCTTGCTGTGCCCAAGTTCAGCCAGTTGCCTTATTACCGCCTTGGACAACGGCTCAAAAGCGCGCGCCGCGTAAAGCCCCGTGTCCTTGTCAACGATGTCCTCAACCAATACCAAATCCGCAAGATCACCGCGTTTCTCCGCCTCCTTCAGCGTGATCTCCTTCACATCATAGAAAAGCTGGATCAACTGGCTGTCTGTCCCAACCTCTTTCGGATCCACTTTCGCATCCTTGCAAAGCCTCGACTCCGGTATCGTAAACAACGCCCTGAACAGCGTCGTCGTCAGAAACTTCCGCCGCCGCTTCTTCCGATCAAGGTACACATAAAGCAGATCACTCGTGTCAAATTGCGCCTCATACCATGAACCCCGGTCGGGTATGATCCGGAATGAATGCAGTATCTTCCCATTCGCATGCGGCGTCGCCTCAAATGCTATCCCGGGCGACCTGTGCAACTGGCTCACTATCACCCGCTCCGCCCCGTTGATCACAAATGTCCCCTGCGGCGTCATCAACGGCAGCTCGCCCATGAAAACGTCTTCTTCCTTGCTCCCGGTTTCGTCCTTGAGCCTGAACTTCACATGCAACGGCGCCCCGTACGTCAAACCCTCCTGCAAACACTCCAGCCACCCCACCTTCGGCTCCCCTATCTCATAGCTCACAAACTCCAGGACAGTCTTCCCGTCGTAGCTTTCGATCGGAAACACCTCGAGGAAAACCGCCTGCAATCCCATGTTCTTCCGCTTGGCAGGCGGCACGTCCGCTTGAAGGAATTCCTTGTACGAGTTCACCTGAACCTCAATGAGATTCGGTGGCGCCGCAACTTCGTTCATCCTTCCAAACTTGACCCGTTGTAACGTTTCCTTTGGCATCTTTGGCTCCACTATTCTGTCCGACACTATGCCGGACACTTTCTCAAAAACAATACAGAGCGACACCGCCCCCTTTCCCTCTCCAGGGGTGTCACTCCCAGTTCAAAATTGTGTTCTCAGAGTTCTCTATCCGGCCCCGTCAATCGCCAATAAACCGGGCGGCCATGTTTACCGCGCCGCCCGGAAATGAAATGCGGCAGCGACTGCACCCACACCTGCAATCGTCACTTCAGTTCAACCTTGCCGCCAGCTTCTTCCAGTTTCTTCTTCGCTGTCTCGGCATCGGCCTTGTTCGCGCCCTCCAAAATCGTCTTGGGCGCTTCCTCCACCAGCTTCTTCGCTTCAACCAAACCAAGGCCCGCCTTGATCTCACGCACCGCCTTGATCACGGCTATCTTCTTGTCCGCCGGCGCAGAAACCAACACTACGTCAAATGTGGTCTTCGCTTCCTCTGCCGGCGCAGCCGCAGCCGCACC
>JARYMD010000317.1 GCA_029907285.1 Verrucomicrobiota bacterium
ATCGTATTGTCCTTGCGAAGCCGCATCCGATGAGCCGGCTTGGCGCCCGGGTTGGGGCGCATGCGCCTTGAACCAGTCGAAAACATTGGCTGCTTCAAACGAGCATCGGCCTGTCAAACCGTTCAACTCGGCGTGCCGCCGCGCCAAAACAATCGCTTCTTCGCTCTGGTCAATGAAATGCACCTGGGATGCGCCCGCTGCCGCCGCGTGAAGCCCAAAACCCCCCATGAAACAAAAACAATCCAACACCTGCGCCCCGGGTCGCTTCGCAACAAGATCGGCAACCAGCGCATAATTGACCTGTTGATCAAGGTACAGACCGGTTTTGTGACCGGACAGGAGGTCAACCGTGAAGAGCAGTCTGTTTAATGTGACGCTGATTTCGCCCGGGTTTGTGCCCCAGAGCACGCCGCGCGTTTCCGGCAGGCCCTCCAACTTGCGAGTCGCTATGTCATTTCGAGCAATAACAGCCCTTGGCGACATGACCGAAAGAAGAGCTTCAACTATGGTCCCTTGGCGTTGGTCCATCCCAAGAGCCGATGTCTGAATCACCAGCACATCGCCGTACTTGTCAACGATCAGGCCGCTCAGAAAATCACCTTCGGCGTTCACAACCCGGAACGAGTTCGCCCCCGGCATGTAGCGCTCCCTCAGCGCAAGCGCCTCACGAATCCGGCTCACAAAGAAACCCGCGTCAATCCCAACTTCCTCGAAGGCAAGCATCCGCACGTTGATCTTCGAACGGGAATTGTAAAAGCCCACCCCCAAAAAACGGTGCCGATGATCCAAAACGCGCACCACACAACCGTCAGTCGCTCCCGGGCTCACGCGCTGCACTGCACCCGCGTAAACCCACGGATGCCCGGCGATAATGCGATCTTCCTCGCCTCTCTTGAGAACTACACCCGGTCTGGTCTCAGCCGAAACCAGGTCACATTGCGATTTGCCACTCACTGTTCTTTTAACCTCGAAGCTGCGCCCACGCTTCCGCCCATGATCACAATCGCGCCTCACCGCCTGATTCGCCCAGCCCACACACCGAGAGAGCCGCTTCCGCCGAAACGTTCATTTGCATTGACCGCCTCCGCTCGCAGGTTGCTGTGTCCGGTTGACACGCGTCATGGCCCCGCAGTTTCTCTCCAAGGCCGACCCGATTCGGCCATGGGTGAATGCCGACGCATATTAACACGTCCGGCACCCCAAGCGCCATGATTTACTGCCTTTGCCTCCAAAACAGCACGGCTTCGTAAAAGGCAGGGCACGCACTGCGCGCACCCCGGACGCATTTCTTTCTGTCCTGATTACGGCGCTCGACGGACGGCCCCCCGGTGCCTTCCATGGACGGTGAATGACAACAACGAGCCTGGCACTCTATCGCGTCATGAGACAACAACGAGCCTGGCACTCTATTCTCCCCAATCCGCCAACCGGCGGCACATCGGCCTGCCACCGGACGCGTTGAACATCGTGCCTGGCACTCTATTGTGCCTGGCACTTTGTTGCTGGCACTCTATTCCGGACGCGTTGTGAACATTGTGCCTGGCACTCTATTTACATGCCGTGCTTGCTGCAGTGCCCGGGCCGGGGGTAAAAGACTTGCTGAACATGACGCCGGCAGAACCATTGCGGATCGTCACCTTCCACCTGAACCAGGTGGGCGATCTCCTTTTCTCGCTGCCCGCCCTTGCATCCCTGCGCGCCGGGTTCCCCGGGGCACACATCACAGCAGTTGTCCGTCCTTCGCTTACCAGCCTGCTCAGATCAAGCGATCTTGTTGATGCCATCATTGAAAGGGCTCGCGGCGGGCTGTTGGCGAAGGCGCGTTTGATCTGGCGCTTGCGCAGGGAGAAGTTCCACATCGCGGTGTCGTTTTCACAAGCCGAGGAGTGCGTGTTGTTGTCTCGATTCTCCGGAGCAGCAGTGCGCGCCGGGTTCAGTGGCGGGCATTTCGCGAGCGCGTTTACGATTCGAACTGAAAAGGCGGGGCCACCATCCACGATGAACAACCTGCGCCTCGTTCGAGCTCTCGGTTGTCCGGTGGTTCAAAACACATACGTCGGGCTGGTCAAGCTCAATCAGGACGATCTGACCCAGGCTCAGGAGTTGCTCATCAAGGCCGGTGTCAACCTCGATGCTCCACTGGTTGTTCTTGGGCCGGGGACTTCCCGCCGCCGGACGATCAAGGAGTGGCCCTCGGAAAGGTTCGCTGCTGTAGCGGATCACCTCGCCACCAAAAAGGGCGCACAGGCAGTGATTCTCGGAGCAGAATCCGATCCGCAGATTCACAGTGCTGCCCGGGTGCCTTTGGCCGATTTGTCCGGGCACACAACTCTGCGCCAGGCAGCCGCCGTCCTCAAACACGCCACGCTGTTTGTCGGTGTCGATTCAGGTCTTATGCATCTGGCTGCGGCCATGGCGGCTCCTTGCGTGGCAATATTCGGTCCCAGCGATCCGAACTTGACCGGGCCGCAAGGGCAAGGCCATGCCATCGTCCGGTTGAGTTTGGACTGCAGCCCGTGTTTCAGGAAGACGTGCCCATTCAACCGTGAATGTTTGGAGAACCTCACACCTGAAGCGGTCATCAAAGCCGCAGAGGATATTTGGCGTCCTCGCGTCGGCTGCCAACAATGATAAGTGTCATGTAATAAACAAGACAGGCCGTCTTGGAGTGGGACATTCTTTCGAGCCAATGATTTCTTTTCGTATGGTCCAAGAGCAGCCTGGTCGTTATCCGCATGTACTTGTCATTGAATGACTTGGGAAATACTTGTGGGTTTTGGTCGAATTGACGCCCATTCTGGCATGCGAATTGCCAGCGTATCGCCCAAGGAGAAAAAGCGACATGGGCAGGCCGGTGAACTGCGTTTGTTATTACAGACTTGTGCGGTGAACCGAGTTTGTCCCGAACAAAGCAAGAACAAGGAGGAAACATGAAAGAGTTCGTCACTGCAATAGCTGTTGTGGGTATTCTACCACAATTGCACGGCCAGGCGTTGTTTACCTACGATTTCGCCGGTGCGGATCCGGCCGGGGACGCGTTGGTGCCGTCGGTTGAGCACCTGACATTAAGCCCGTTTACACGAGTCAACGTGGGCGCAGTCAGTCAGTCGGATGTGTTCTCGAGTTCGCACTGGAACATTGGGGCGGCGTGTGATTCTTCCGAATACGTTTCGTTCACGCTCAAGCCTGAGGCTGGCTATAGCCTGCGCCTCGAGGCTCTTCAATATGACATTTCACGCAGCACCAGCGGCCCTCAATCAGGTCGAGTGTCGCTCCTGAAGGATGGCAGCGTTATCGAGAGCAGCGTGGATTACACGATCGACACAACCATGGCGGGTCGCACGTTCGATTTTTCTGACGTCACGGTCCGAGATTGGGAAACACTCGAATTAAGGTTTTACGGCTGGAATGCTGCCAGCACGGGCAACCTGCGCCTCGACAACGTTTCGGGTCTTGGTCAAGTGACCCCGGTGCCCGAACCGAGTGCCCTTGCCGCTGCCACTGCAGGAGGGCTCTTGGCTTTGGCGATCCATCGAAGAGTCAGGTGCCCGCGAAGATGAGTTTTCTCGAACAAACCTCACTCGTGCTCAACTAGGACCCCCTGGGCGGCCCTGCGATCATCCCCCCGAGTCGCCACACACAACACGGCGGTACGCCACCCGATGCAGGGCCGCCCCTTCCCCCCGAAACCGGTGCATGGGCTCGACGTCGCCCCAAACAGTCGTGCGGCGGTGTCGTAATGCCCGACCGGTTTTCGCCGCTATCTGTGCCTCGGACGCTCGGCTTGGCTTGGGAATCCCACCGGCTGGCCGAGCAAGGCACACCTGGACTGTCATTCCGGTGAGATTTCCGGAAGCCCGCATGTTTCTGAATCTCTTGAAGACACTTGCCTCAATGACTGCTCATGGCAGGAGACGTGCAGGCTAGAATTCAGCATCCAATGCGTCACGCATAAACGCTTGACACTCGAACCGGTTCGCTTGACGCTTGAGTTTTATTGGGTCGGACAAAGGCGGCGGTCTCGAGTGCTTGAGAGAGCTGCGGGGAACGCCGTTTGTCCCGGGGCGGGCTGGTTACTGGACGGTCTGGCTGCGCACTGGCCTTCCTGACCTTGAGTATGAAGAGAGCTGAACAGATTACAACCAAATCAAAGCACCCTAATGGTGCTTCTGACGACGGAGATTTGCCTGGAGCAACGGTCTCGCCCACGGGTGAGACCGAACGTTCCGGGGTTCGGTCAGACCGAACCGGGGGTTCACTGCCGTCGTTGTTGGACAAAACCCGAAACTTCCGGAGCGCGACACAGGTAAGAGCCATGGGGCTCTACCCTTATTTCCGGACCATCTCCACCGCTCAGGACACTGAGGTGACGATAAACGACAAGCGAGTGTTGATGCTGGGGTCCAACAGCTATCTTGGCCTGACAAACCATCCCAAGATCAAAGAAGCGGCCAAGGCCGCCATCGAGAAATACGGGACCGGGTGTGCCGGCTCGAGATTCCTGAACGGAACTTTGGATATTCACCTCGAACTTGAACAGGCGCTGGCACGGTTGGTGGGAAAAGAAGCGGTTCTTCTGTACAGCACCGGCTTCCAGGTGAATCTGGGCGTTATCAGCGCCCTTGTCGGGAAAGGCGAGTACGTGATTGCCGACAAGAGTGATCATGCCAGCATCGTGGAAGGATGCCTCCTGACGCAAGGGAAGTTCCTCAGGTTTGCCCACCGCGACATGGCGGCGCTCGAGAACCGGCTGCGAATGATTGACCGGGACGCCGGCAAGTTGATTGTGGTTGACGGTGTCTTCAGCATGGAGGGGGACATAATCCAGTTGCCCGAACTTTGCAGGCTTGCGCACGAGTACAAAGCCGTGGTCATGGTCGATGACGCACATGCAATAGGCGTTCTGGGCAAGAACGGTTCTGGGACCAGCGACCATTTCGGGCTGACCGACAGTGTGCATTTGATAATGGGCACATTCAGCAAGTCGCTAGCGAGCCTCGGAGGGTTCATTGCGTCAGACCATGCCACAATCGACTATCTCAAGCATCACTCAAAGCCTTTGATTTTCAGCGCCAGCATGAGCCCTGCTAATGCCGCTGCGGCTCTTGCCGCGTTGAAAATCATGCAAAACGAGCCCGACCGCATCCAAAGGCTGTGGCGCAACACGGAGCGGATGAAGAGTGGGCTGATGTCACTGGGGTTTGATCTCGGCGCGTCTCAGACGCCGATTCTGCCGGTGTATTGTCGGGATTTGCTTGTGACCTTCAAGTTCTGCAAGCGGCTTGAAGAAGAAGGCG
>JARYMD010000318.1 GCA_029907285.1 Verrucomicrobiota bacterium
GTGCCCGGCCCGATTTTTTGGCCGGCACGGCCATCGAAAGCCGAAAAAGCAATCGGCGTATGAAATATACGGGCTAGTCCCGTATCCATGATTTGTTTTTACTCTGTTTGTTTGAGTGACAACTTAGCGCATGCGGACCTTTTCACAAGCTAATTTCTTCAGTTTTGGTTCCAAGCGCTGACTGTGCTATTGGTAGGGCGTGTGTGTGCGGAACAAAATCGCGTTTGTTGAGCAGGGGACAGTCACTGTCCATGGCGCGCGCGAGCACAATCTGAAGTGCATCGCGGTCGAGATACCGCGCAACCGGTTCGTTGTGATTACCGGGGTGAGCGGTTCGGGCAAGAGCACGCTGGCATTCGACATACTGTTTGCGGAAGGGCAGCGGAGGTTTCTGGACTCGATGAACGCCTACGCGCGTCAGTTTGTCGAGCAATTGCCCCGGCCGGACGTGGATTTGATCGACGGTCTTCCGCCAACGGTGAGCATTGAACAGCGCAATTCCAAAGGGGGCGGCAAGAGCACTGTGGCGACAGTTACCGAGATTCACCATTTTGTTCGTCTGTTGTTTGCGCGGCTGGGGACGATTTATTGTCCCGATTGCGGCGTGCCGGTGGGGGTGGCATCGGCGGCGGAGGTGGCGACCCGGATTCGTGAGAAGCTGCGGAAATGCCGTGAATTGAAGCTGCTGGCGCCGGTTGTGCGCGGGCGCAAAGGATTTCACAACAGGATTGCGCAATGGGCGGCTCGCCACGGGTACGAGCAGATTCGGGCTGACGGCCGGTTTTTGCCGGCGGATCAGCCCCTGCGCCTTGACCGGTTTCGGGAGCATAATGTCGAGATTGTGACCGGGGTTTTGACTGGGGGCCGTGCGGAGAAAGCGGGCGCCGGCCATGCGCAATCGATCGAAAGACTTGTAGAGGAAACCCTTGGTTTGGGCGGGGGCACGATGTTGACGCTCGATGAAGACGGTCGATCGGATGTCTATTCAAGCGAGCGCGCGTGCGTGCGTTGCGGGCGTTCGTTTCCGCCGCCGGACCCGAAGCTGTTCAGTTACAATTCACCGGCGGGGTGGTGTCCGCGTTGCCGTGGGTTTGGCGAGATGTTCTACATGCCTGGGGGGGTTGACCGGGGCGCCCGCGCGGAGGCGATCGAGGAATCATGGTTTGAATGGATGGAAGGGCAGAGGGTTGTTTGTCCCGAGTGCAATGGTGCGCGGCTGAACGACGTTGCGAGAGCTGTCAGGCTTGAGTGTGGAGGCGCTGAGCTGGTTATCAGTGGCGAGTCGGGCATGCCGGATGTGAGAACTGCAACACCCACAATTGTGGACGTTGGCGCTGCGAGTGTTGGGTCGGCCCTTGAATGGGTTCGGGGGCTCAGATTCACTGACTGGATGGCGCAAATCGCGCGGGACATCGTGCCGGAGATTCGAGAGCGTTTGACGTTCCTCGAGCAGGTTGGGCTGGGCTATTTGCAGCTTGGCCGGAGTGTGCCGAGCCTCTCTGGTGGCGAAGCACAGAGGATTCGGCTGGCGGCGCAACTTGGATCGAATCTGAGCGGAGTGCTGTATGTTTTGGATGAACCGACGATTGGGTTGCATCCGCGGGATAATGAGCGGTTGCTGGGGATTTGCGCGCGGCTGGTGGCGAAGGGGAACTCGTTGGTGGTGGTTGAGCACGACGATGCCACCATGCGGCGGGCTGATCACATCATTGACCTTGGGCCGGGAGCGGGTGTCAATGGCGGTCAGGTTGTCGCCAGCGGTTCGCTGCGCGAACTTGTGAAGAACCCGATGTCGATCACCGGACTCTGTTTGCGGGAATCGAGGCGGTACCCAACGCGCGGTTTCCGGCGGCCGGTAGCGGAATCTGAAAACGGGAAGGGCAGGCATGGCGCCAGTGCTGGAGACGTGGTGGAGTGGCTTGTGTTGGAAGGAGCTTCGGTCCACAACCTGAAGAATCTGACGGTCCGGTTTCCGCTTGGGAGGTTGATACTTGTGACCGGCGTGAGCGGGTCGGGCAAGAGCAGTCTGGTTCGGGAATGTCTGATGCCGGCGCTGGCGGCGAAGCTCGGGGTTGGACATGGCGTTGGGACGAAGCAGCGGGGATCGACGGGTGTCGTTACTGCGGGTTATGAGAAGATTCGAGCTGTGCACGAGGTTGATCAGTCGCCGATTGGGCGCACCCCGCGATCTGTCCCGGCAACGTATGTGGGGTTCTTTGACGACATCAGACGATTGTTTGCGGGGGTGCCGGAGGCGAGGTTGCGCGGATATGGTCCCGGCCGGTTTTCGTTCAACAACGCCGAAGGCCGATGCCCGGAATGCGAAGGTGCTGGTGTGGTGAAACTCGAGATGAGTTTCATGCCGACGGCGTATGTGCCGTGCAACACGTGCCGCGGGTTGCGGTTCAATCCAGGCACGCTCGAAATAGAGTTTCACGGGCGCAACATTGCGCAGGTGCTCGACATGAGTGTGGGTCAGGCGCTGGCGTTTTTCGGTGCGTTCCCGCGGATTCGCCGTGCGCTTGAGGCGCTGCATGACACCGGCCTTGACTATCTGAAACTTGGACAAACCAGCTCAACTCTCAGCGGCGGCGAAGCACAGCGCGTGAAACTCGTCACGCATTTGTTAACCGGGTTCGGCGATCAAACGCAATTGCGCGAGCAAAAACGGAAGTTCAATCTCTTTATTCTTGAAGAGCCGACCATTGGACTTCACATGTCCGACGTGAAACGACTGGTCGAAGTGTTGCAACGGCTTGTTGATGCCGGCCACACAGTGATTGTTATCGAGCACAACCTCGATTTGATTGCAGACGCAGACTGGGTGATTGACCTTGGACCTGAAGGGGGAGAGGCAGGAGGCAGAATCGTTGCTCAGGGTACGCCCGAGGAAACAGCGCACAATAAAAGCTCGCATACAGGCCGGTTCCTGCGTAAGGTCCTGTCAGGTACATGAGCTGGCCATACGAAGAAATCCTCTCCGGCGAGGTCTGGATCCGTTTCCCACCGGGCAAGCGACACGAAACAATTTGCGCGCGTCTTCATCAGGAAATTCAGAGATGCCTGACATCTTCGGTTCGTTTGTTGCCGGCCCGCGAGGTGGTTCAAGTCCGAACCGGCACGATGATCAGGCCCGACCTTTCGCTCATCGATGTTGAGAGTGGCAAGCTCTGGCTCGCTGTCGAGGTGGTCAATTCAGAAGATCACAGGCCCGATACGGTCATCAAGAAGACCCTTTACGAGGAAATTGGGCTTCCGCGGCTCTGGATTGTCGATCCGCGTTACAATAACGTTGAAGTCTATGAAACTGGCGAGTACGGGCTGACGTTGAAAGCCATTCTTGGCAACAACGAATTTCTTACCGAGGAGGGTTTGCCGCTGCTCCAGATGAGAATTGCAGACCTGTTCTGTGAATGACGCAGCTCAGCGCTGCGCATTTGGCGACGCCGCGCCCGGCCTTTGCGTTCGGCGTAGAGATTGTATGCCGTGTACCACGGGTCTTCGGGCATCGGCCGCGAGTATTGATGCTGAAGTGGCTTGCTCGTGTCGCGACGAAAGGCCTGCACCGGCACCGCCTCACGCTGAGCGTCGTATCCCCAGGACTCCAACAGCCCCGCCACGCAGCCGTCCGCTTCGTGGCCTTGGTGGTGAGGTTGCGGGCGGATTTCGAGGGCTTCCGCCTTGACAACGGGCTGCCCTGGTCCCGGGGTGCCTTTGAAAAGAGCGGCCTTGGAAATCAAGCTGTAGAGGCGCTCACGAGTTGAAAAAGCACGTTCTTGTCGCACGAAAAATACCATGTCAAAACACGATCATACCCCCAAATGCTATGCACATTGCTGTCCGCATGTGCATTCCGAAGATGGTGATGCAGGCATTTCGCACTGCAGTTTCCTGGGCGGCATGAGTGGCGTTGCGCTGGGCAGCATGGCGTTTGCCTGGGTCTCATGGGCTGAAGCGGCCGGAACAAACGGTGCCTTGCCTGCCCCGCCCCCGCGAAATCCGCTGCGCGTCAAACCGGTATTGACATACGCGACGCCCCAAAGGGCGCCCAAAACGAGTTGGCGACCGTGGGGCGGCATTCAAACAGAGGAAGACGCCAAAGCTGAGACATCCCGCATCGTTGAAGAGTTGAACAAGCTGCGCGCGGACGCGGACTTTCCGGTCGAGTTTTGCCTGTCACAGCCATTCGCGATCCGAAACAGTTGGAGGGCGTGACAGACCTTGCGGGGGCCGACACGGTCCTGCTGTATGCGGCGGGCGGGCCGTCGCACGTGTTCCAGCAGTTCCGCGACCAGGGCAAGGACGTCATCTACTTCCTCCGGCACAAGTCCGGGCCGGTCTCGCTGTGGTACGAAATCGTCAGCCCCATCCAGTTGCGCGGCCGCACCGGCGAGCGCGTTACGAAGAATTTCGATGAGCAGGATGTGGTGGTGGACAACATGGGCGAAGTGCTCTGGAGGTTGCGGGCACTGTGCGGATTGAAGAACACCATGGGCAGCCGCATCGTCGCCATCGGCGGCGCCAGCGGTTGGGCGCACCCGCGGGCACCCGAACTGGCCAAGGAGCGTTTCAAACTCGACATTCAGACGGTGTCGTACCCGGACTTGACCGAGTTGATCAAAGCGGCCCGGGCGGACCGCGCGGCCGTGGCGCTGGCGCAAAAACGCGCCGAGGCCTATTTGAAGCTGCCAGGGACAACGCTGGAGACGGAGTACAAGTTTGTCGAAAACGCCATGCTGCTCGACCGGGTGTTTCGAACCATCATGAAGCAGGCCGACTGCCGGTCGATCACAATCAACGAGTGCATGGGCACCATCATGCCAATCGCCGAAACCACCGCCTGCCTGACACTGAGCACGCTCAACGACGATGGGTACATGGCCTTTTGCGAGTCGGATTTCGTGGTTGTCCCGTCCGGCATTCTCTTGAGCAACATCTCCGGCCGGCCGGTTTTCCTGAACGATCCCACCTACCCTCACAAGGGCCTGATCACGCTGGCGCACTGCACCGGTCCTCGGAAGATGGACGGACGGACCGTCGAACCGGCGCGGATTCTGACGCACTTCGAGTCGGACTACGGCGCGGCGCCGAAAGTCGAGATGCGCAAAGGCCAGATCACCAGCAACATCCTGCCCGGCTTCAAAGCGGAGCGCTGGGTGGGCCTGCTGGGCGAGATTGTTGACAGCCCATTCCTGGCGATCTGTCGAGACCAGATCACTGTCATCCGGCCATGAAGCGCACTGTCCATTGCAAGTCCTTGCAAAACCGCAGGATGGCAACGATCCGACGT
>JARYMD010000319.1 GCA_029907285.1 Verrucomicrobiota bacterium
AGGACTGCAACCGGCTGTCGTGACCGGCCAAGAATGCTTTGATCGTGATTGGTGCGCATAACGGCATTAGAAAGATTCTCTCAAATCATATTTGACCTGGATGAACTCGGTCAAATTCGTCAGGGGCAGGAAAAATTCCATCTCGGGAAATCGGCCGGGTTGGGAAGCTATGATCGATCCGGTCTTGTCGATGGCGGAGGTGCCGAGCATTTGGTAATGGCCGCTTCGCGAAGATGGCCAGCTCAAACGAGCGATCGAACTGCTCCACATGGAGAGGTCAATTTGAAACGGCAGGTCCGGCGCAAGCGGGTCCCACTCGAGGAGCCATTCGACAAGGTTTGAGTATCCGTCGCGGTCGATGTCAGCAGCGGGACCGAAGTCAAGTGTGCCGACATGGTTCATCTCCCAATCGTCATCAAGGCCGTCGCGGTCGGTGTCTGTGATCGGCACGCCGTAGATTGTCAGTTCGACACCGTTCACTTTGCCCGTCTGGCCTGGTTGTTCATCGCCGACTTCGACACGCCATGTGCCGGCACTGGGTTCGAAGAAATGATGCGTGCTGTAAAATGTCCAGTCACCCAGCGGCGAGCTGACGTCCTCGTTGAAATGATGGAGCACACTGCGGGTGCCGCTCGGGGAAACAAGGGCAAGCCGCACGTCAGCGCGGCGCGGATGATTGAAAAAGACGCGCAGTTTCACATGCTCACACGACAGGTTCTCCGTAACCTCGAGGTTGATTGACAGACTGTTCAGCAACAGTTGAGCCAGAACGTTGGAAGAGGAAGCGAGGTAGTTTCGCAGTGCTTCGCCTGAAACTCTGTCGATAAACACCGCAGGTATTGGCGCAAAAGCAAGGTCTGCCCCTGCCATAAAGACGCGGTCGGTGGAACCTGTGTTGTTGTAAACCACGGCAAACTCAGCGCCTGCGGCGGCCGCATAGGAGATTTTCTGGGCAAAATAGTTAACCCCGCGCTGGATCAGCGCAGCCTTGCCTTTCAGATCGATCGCAATTGGTTCCGTGGCCTGCCCAACATCAACGATTGGCACAGTCTTTGTTGGGTTGTCCGGATGCGGTGCGTCGCTTGGATAAGCTGGAATTGACTGGATTGACGAAGGGACGTTCGGGCCGAACACGAGCACGCGCAGTCCATCGTCCGGGATGTTCCATGACCTTCTAATGGAGGCACCCGTGCTTGTTCTCAGCGGGCGATTATGCCACCACCGAGCCAGACGGACTGCCTGGCCTGCATCGGGCACACCAAAACCGACCCTGTGATTGACGGGCAGTCCTGCGCCATTGACTTTTGTGTCAGGATCAGCAGCGTCCAACTGCCAGGCGGACAGGACAAGTATCTGCTGGACGTCGCGCCACGTAAGATTTGGGTTTGCATTCAACATCAGCGCGCACAACCCGCTGATTTGAGGTGCTGATCCTGATGTGCCGCCAAAACCCGTGGAATCAAACCCGTAGTCACCAGTGACAGGATCAGTGTTGCGCCCGAGCGCGCCCTGCAAATCTGTCGTGCACAGTTGGATGTAGTTCGTGGTCACGCCCGTAGGCGTGGCTACGTCGTCGTCGCCACTGAAAGCTGCAACAAGCACCGGTGCGCCCGGGGTTGTATAACTGGTGGCCCGGCCCGTTACACGAACCGCGCCAACTGCAATTGCGCGCGGATCCTGGCCATAACCGTCGTCATTCACATCATTACCGGATTGCCAATCGTTGCCAGCCGAGCGGACCATTATGACCCCAAGGCCGTTTCTACCTGTTGTGACAGCGTTCTCGATGGCCTGATCCTCCAGCACACCCAACGCGAGCTGGCCAACAGAAGCGTTGCCCCAACTGTGATTCTGAATGCTCACAACATTCGAGCAATACTGCAACGCGTCCATCATCGTCTCTTCATCGACCATGTACTCATTGGCGTCGAAAACGACCCAGCTTGTCATGGACGCTCTGGGCGCAACGCCAATCACGCCTCTGCTGTTGTTGCCAACGGCAGCCACAAGACCTGCGACTGCGGTGCCGTGAGAGCCCTGGAGGCGCATCGGAGTACCGCTGCTGCTGCCGTTGACAAAGTTGTGGTCATAGGTTCCGGGCATATTCCCGGCAAGGTCCGGATGAGAAGTGGCGACGCCTTCATCGACAATCGCTATGATCACGCCGTCGCCCAGATTGTCAGCCCACGCCGACCGGATGCCCAGATCAAACCCGAGCGGCGCGCCGGTGGCTGGGTCGCGGTTCTCCAAATGCCATTGGCGCGTGAAGTATGTGTCGTTTGGCGCAGGTGCGTAACGCCAGTGGAGTTTGGCAGGGCGTTTGCGAACCGGGTGGCTGATCACGACCCCTTGCATGCACGCCAGCCGGTCGGCTTCAAGCGCGGCGGTCATCGCATCCGGAGCTTGAAGCACAAACAAACTCGGTCCCACCCTGCGCGAGACCCTTAGCGGAGAGTCAGACAGAACTGTGTCTATCCGGACTCCGTCGGCCAGTCCAAGCACAACCCTGTCCCGCAGCACAATGTGCTCCGGCGGTCCGGGCATGCGCCGAGCCCGGATTTCATCGGTGCGCTCACGCGCACTCAACAAACCCTCGTTCGGCGCCTTATCAACAGCGTACGTGGCCGCCTGCGGTTCAAGAAACCGAAGATGCAGTGTGCGGTTGGTTTCATCAGCAGCCGTAACCAGCAAGCAGGTGCT
The DNA here is from genome assembly GCA_029907285.1 of Verrucomicrobiota bacterium. Classification (GTDB taxonomy): domain Bacteria; phylum Verrucomicrobiota; class Verrucomicrobiia; order Limisphaerales; family J093; genus JAAYVR01. Next base: position 2,701 of record JARYMD010000319.1, read on the forward strand.
CACGGCCAAAGCCGCCAGAATGCCGCCGGTGAGTGCGAGCGACTTCACATCGCGCCATGGATTATACGCCTTGAAGCTGATGGCCATTGAGTTCTTTGTCAGTCAAAACAGCGGGCACTCTGACGCGGGAAACTGGCGCCCAAATGCTTCACAAATGCCGGGGTTAACAATACAGCCTCAGATGCTGTCCATTTGCGCCAGCACGTAGTCCCGCGCGCGAGCGACATCGTCCAGCGTAAGATGCTCCACAGCGAGATAGATTTCCCGTTTCAGTCCTGACAGCAGCCTCAGGTAAAGAGGATAATCGAGCACGCCCATTCCAGCCGCCGGGAGATCGGTGCCATCTGCCGAGGCTTTCACGTCCTTCGCGTGAGCGAGCACGATTTGCTTGCCGAGCCGGGCGAACATGTCCTCAAGCATCGCGCGTTGCCGGGGCAGGTCTTCCTTGCGGAAATAATTGCAAGGGTCCATGACAAGTTTGAGTGCGGGCGACTTCACATCGCGGAAAAGCCGCTCTGCACGGGACACTGAATCAATCACGTTGCGCCAGTAAGGCTCGATCGAGATGATCGCGCCTGATCTTTCGGCGCGACGGGCGAGCTTCTCCAGATTCTCGCGGCACATCAGATAGGCCGCTTCAGTGGCGTTTTCCGGCGATTCAAGCCATTCGCTCTTTGCGTTCAATGTGCCGGTTTCGGTTGAAATGACCCTGCAGCCAAACTGCCTCCAATTATCTATGAGCAGTTCCATCCGCTGTTCGCCCCGCCGCTGTCGTTTGGTGTCGGGATCAACCACGTTGTAATACCCAAACAGGCCGACCACGGCGAGCCTGGCGTTTGCCAGCGCATCCGTGATTTTGCGGAGAGCAATCCAGTCGGGCGACCACGGATCAAATTTCACGTCGGCAAAATTGTACTCGAGAACCACGCCGCTGAAACCATCGTCACGAATCCGCTGTGCAGCTTGTTCAACCGGCAAACTCGAATAAACGCCGGTGAAAACGGCGAGTTTGATGTTCTTCTTTGCGGCAGCACGGAGTTTGTTGGTTTCACCGCCGAGTATCTGCGGCACGGATGCAACCAGCGCCGTCGTTCCAATCGACCTGAGCCATGTTCTGCGTGTCAGTTTTTTCATGGTGAGAGCGCGACCGGGGTGTCGCCCGGCCAGTTTTGTTGACGGCACGTTTCGTACCAACTCGGCAAAGTGTCAAGCCTGAATAACTGAGATGTTCATGGCTCGGCAGGGCGGTGCCCCCGGGACGAACGCAGTTGTCTCGAGCAGAGCATTCGTTCGTGGCTGAACCGCGCCGTGTTCACACGGTTGGGGCAGGCAAGAATGCCCGCGCTCCTATTCACGGCAGGGTCTAAGCTCGGTGCGGCGAAGAATCGCCGCGCTCCCGAGCAGCCAAGAAAGTCTCGATGATTGGCTTCAATCCCGTCGGCGGTACGTCTCAACAGACACCGTTTGTCCGGGCTGTTCCTCACAACTCTCAGCCATTTTGCTGAGTTCCGCTCGCACTTGTTCGAGAATGCGTGGGAACGCCGCATTCAGCGGTTCTGTCAGAGCTTCGCCGAGGGTGTACGGGTCTTCGACTTCAACCGCGATGACGCGAATGTCGCTCGGCATTGGCAAACCGAGGTGATGTCCGAGCGCAACAGTCTCCCCCACACCCAGAAAATGGGGCGTGTGAACTGTCAGGCGTTTGATGCTGTTGATATCGAGCAAGTGGACAGTTCCCGCCGGCACGAGACCTGTCACAATCGAGTCAACAATAATCGCATGGGTGTATCCGGCCAGAAAATCCAGAAGGGCAATTCCCATTTCTGTTGTTTCCCGGACATCAACGGCTGGGTGACCGGCGAAATCGTGTGCGAGTGAACGTGCAACGCGCAGCCCTATCGAATCATCACGGAGTATGTCATTCCCAAGCCCCAAGAGCAGAATTTGGGCGGTCCGTGGCGGGCAGCAGTTTTCGACTTGCGGTTGCATGGTGTTTGGTCGGCCGAAAATCGGTTGGAAATGAAACGGCCCGGCCGCGCGATTGCCATGACCTCGATTTGGGCAGGCTGGACCGCGCAAGGCCGGGCGCTGTTTGAACCATTAATCCCGGCGCAATTCCTGAACCAGCTCGCGGTTGTGATCGAAGATGCGCAGCGAGATCGGCAAATGCCCCGGCAGCGAATGCGTTGCGCATCCAAGGCACGGGTCGTAGGCGCGGAATGCCATTTCAATCTTGTTCAGCAGGCCTTCGGTGACCTTGCCGCCTTTGATCAAGCCTTTGGCTGCGCGTTCGACGCTCATTGCTATTCGAGCCGAGTTGTTCTGGGTGGCGACGATCATGTTCGCCATTGTGATTAGGCCACGTTCGTCTGTGCGGTAATGGTGGAACAGGGTGCCACGAGGCGCTTCGACGACTCCTATTCCTTCCTGTGGCACGGCAGTCGGGATTCTGCGGATTTCGGTGCCGGTGATTTCGGGGTCGTTGATCAGCTCCTGCATTCGCTCGGCAGCTTGTATCATTTCAATGACACGCGCCCAGTGATTTGCGAGAGTATGGT
>JARYMD010000031.1 GCA_029907285.1 Verrucomicrobiota bacterium
GCTGGTGAGTTGAACCGCGGCGGGGTTGACACGCTGGTCATTCTTGGGGGGAATCCGGTGTACTCAGCGCCGGCAGACCTTGACTGGGCGCGGACACAAAGGAAGGCCGGCGTTGTGATTCGGCTGGGTGAGCATGAGGATGAAACGTTTCCTGTTTGCGACCTGCATTTGCCGCGGGCGCATTTCCTTGAATCGTGGGGCGATGCTGTGAGTGGGGACGGGACTGTTGTGCCGGTTCAGCCTTTGATAGCGCCGTTGTTTGGGGGTTTGACGGAACTGGAAATTCTCGCGCGCTTGTGTGGGCTGGCGACAACAAATCCTTGCGACATCGTGAGGGATACATTTCGGGGAATTGCTGCTGAAAGCGATTTTGAAGCGCGATGGCACAAGTTTTTGCGGGACGGTTACCTTGAAGGCAGTTCATCGAAATCAGTGGGGACGTTGAAACCCGATTGGCGCAGGGTTGTTGAGGCGGTGGCATCAATCAATCCGGAATCGGAGCGTTCGGATGCGAGAGGCGCTTATGAAGTGGTATTTGCGCCCGATTACAGGCTTGACGATGGCCGGCACACCAACAACGGGTGGCTGCAAGAATTGCCAGATGCGATCACAAAGATTGCCTGGGACAACGTCATCGTTGTTGGGCCGCGCACTGCGGAGAAACTGAACTTGCGCATGCCCAGCGGCGCAATGGGCGATTTCTCGGTTCCGGTGGTGCGTGTTGAGGTGAACGGTCGGAGCGTCGATGGACCTGTTTGGGTACTGCCCGGTGTGGCAGAAAACACAATTGGGCTGAGCCTTGGTTACGGTCGTTCTGCGGCCGGACGGGTGGGGAATGCTGTTGGTTACAATGCGTACAGCGTGCGAGTTTCAGACGCGCTGTTTGTGGCGGCCGGGGCCAGGATTGTGAAGACGGACAAGATGCATCCGGTGGCCTGCGTGCAATGGCAATCATCCTCTGAAGGCCGTGCCATGGCGCGCGAGGCTGCATATGAGCAATACCTTGCAAATTCGAAGCCTGCCGAAGCGCCGACCGGGGGCGCGTCGCGGACCAAAGGGGCCCTTTATCCGAACCCACTCGATCGGCTGGCAGAATCGGCGCCTTACCAGTGGGGAATGGCAATCGACCTGAGTTTGTGCGTGGGCTGCGGCGCATGCATTGTGGCTTGTCAGAGTGAGAACAACGTGCCGATTGTGGGCAAGGCCGAGGTTTTGCACAGGCGGGAGATGCATTGGATGCGCGTGGACAGGTACTATGAGGGGCCGTTGGAAGCGGCCCGGGTTCTCTGGCAACCGATGCTTTGTCAGCATTGCGAAGCCGCGCCTTGCGAGAGCGTTTGCCCGGTCAACGCCACGTCACACAACGACGAAGGATTGAACGTCATGGCGTACAATCGGTGCGTGGGCACAAGGTATTGTTCCAACAATTGCCCCTTCAAGGTTCGCCGATTCAACTATTTCGACTATCACAGGCGAGCACTGAGCGGACCCGGAACTCAGGGGCGCAGCGGCTCATTGATCGCGCGAACAGGTTTCCTGCGTTGGCTGGCGCGGCTGGGGCCTGAAACCAGGCCGCAGGCCGGATTGGACATGCTCAGGCTGCTGATGAATCCTGATGTGACTGTGCGGATGCGCGGTGTCATGGAGAAATGCACATTCTGTGTGCAGCGAATAGAGCAGGCCAAGATAGAGAGCAAGGTCCGCGCTGTTTCATCTGGCGGCGCGGCTGTGCGTGACGGCGCGTTTCAGACTGCTTGCCAGCAGGCTTGTCCGGCAGGGGCGATTCTTTTCGGCAACATCAAAGACCCTCAAAGCCGGGTCTCTGAAGCCATGGCCGATCCTCGGGCATATCGCGTGCTTGCGCATCTGAATTTGCGGCAAAGGGTGACCTATCTCGCGCGAATTACGAATCCGAACCCTAGCATGCTGGGTCAGCGCCGGGCGGAAATCAACCTGCCGCTGCTCGCTGTGGCGGCAAGCGATGGCGACCATGAACAGCCACGATCGAGGTGAACCGTCCGTGAGCGACAGCCAGCAACATGTGGAACTGGAGAAAGAGGCGCTGGGTGCATTGTCGCCCGAGGTTGCGGCCACGCCAACGGGATTGGCGAGAGAACCGTTGATTACAGGGTACGGCGGGTTGGGATGGCTTTCAGACGAGGTGACGCGATTCAATGAGCGCAGTGCGCCATCCTGGTGGCGAGCGGGGTTGTTTGCGGCATTGCTGTTGCTGTTGCTTGGTGTGGTGATGGTGGCCTACTTGGTCACTACGGGCATAGGCGTTTGGGGGGTGGGACATCCGGTCATGTGGGGGTGGGCCACAATAAACTTTGTGTGGTGGATAGGGATCGGCCATGCGGGCACGCTGATTTCAGCCATTCTATTCCTGTTGCGGCAACATTGGCGGACGGCGGTCAACCGGGTTGCAGAAGCGATGACGATCTTTGCCGTGTTGTGTGCGGCGTTGTTTCCGATCATTCACGTCGGCCGCGTTTGGTACATATGGTGGCTGCTGCCAATTCCGACCTCGAATGCTGTTTGGCCGCAATTTCATTCGCCTCTCATGTGGGATGTTTTCGCGATTGCAACGTATCTCACCGTGTCGATCCTGTTTTGGTACCTTGGGTTGGTGCCTGATCTTGCGCTGATGCGCGACCGTGCGCGAAGGCCGGTGTCGCGGTTTTTCTACGGTTTGTTTTCTTTGGGTTGGACCGGTTCGCAGCGGCAATGGCATCACTACGAGAAGGCCTATTTGATAATCGCCGGTTTGGCGACTGCGTTGGTTGTGTCTGTTCATTCGATTGTTTCGTTGGATTTTGCCGCGACCCAGTTGCCGGGCTGGCACAGCACGATCTTCCCGCCTTGTTTTGTGGCCGGGGCGATGTTTTCCGGGTTCGGCATGGTGCTTACCTTGGTAATTCCGGTCCGGCGCCTGTGCGGTTTGGAGAACTTGATAACCAGGCGGCACATCGACCTTATCTGCAAAGTGACATTGGCGACGGGATCCATCGTGGCTTACGCGTTCGTGGTGGAGGGGTGCTATGCGTGGTTTGGCGGGAAGCCTTACGATAGGTTCATGATATGGAACCGGGTTGCCGGGCCATACTGGTGGGCGTTTTTTGTGGTGGTGACGTGCAATTTTCTCGCGCCGCAAGCGTTCTGGTTCCGGAAGGTCAGGTTCAACCTCCGGGCAGTTTGGTTGTTATCGATACTGATTAACATTGGGATGTGGATGGAAAGGTTTGTGATAATTGTGGGCTCTTTGCATCGCGATTTCGTGCCGTCGAACTGGAGCTACTACAGGCCGACCTGGGTGGACGTGTGCACTTTCGCCGGGAGTTTCGGATTGTTCTTCACGTTCTTTCTATTGTTTCTGCGTTACCTGCCGACGGTTGCTGTATCTGAGCTGAAATCCATTGCTTCGAGCTGCATTTCGGGATGCTCCTCAACCCATCAGAAACTCGATGCAAGAAAGTAGAGCGCAAATGACGATGGAATCCAACAGCACGAATTCGGTCGGCCGCGGGTCGCGCGAGTACGGTTTGATTGCGGAGTTTGCTGGGCCGGACGAAGTGTTGCGCGCGGCGGAACGGCTGCGGGTGGCGGGGTTTCGATTGTGGGATGTTTTCGGGCCGTATCCGGTGCCGGGGATGTCCGCGGCCATGGGGCTAGAGAAATCGCCCGTTGGTTGGTTTGGGTTCTTAGGCGGGGCAGTTGGATTCACCATCGCCATGGCAGGCATCTGGTACCTCAACGAGGTTCATTATCCGCTGCCGATTGGCGGCAAACCGTTTTTCAGTCCGTTCTCTGCATTTCCAACGGCGTTCGAGCTGGCAATTCTATTTGCGGCGATCGCGACTTTCTTGGGATTGCTTGCTCTGATCGGTTTGCCGCGTGGGCGGCATCCGTTGTTTGGGCACCGGCGATTTGCGCTGGCAACACGCGACAGGTTCTTTGTTGTGATCGAGAGCGCGGACCCGAACTATCATCTGGAGAACACTCGGCGTTTCCTCGAGACAATCGGCGCCGTGAGTGTGGAGGTTGTGATGATGTGAGAATGCGCGTGGTTTTGACCTGCCTTGGTTTGGCGGTGTTGGCGATATTGAGCGTGGCGGGTTTTCGCGGCACTGTTTCGCGTCGCCCGCCAATCGAATTGTTTTCTGACATGGTGCGCCAGCCGAGGCTTCGCCCGCAGGATCAATTCGGGTTTTTTCCTGATGGGCGGGCGTCGCGCGTTCCGGTTGAAGGCGCGGTGGCTCGAGGGGCGCCCGACCCGAACGACCCTGCGATCACGGGCAGGCATCGCGGCGCGACAAATTACCTTGAAACCAATCCGGTCCCTGTAACCAGAGAGCTGCTTGAACAGGGCCGCAATCGATTCGTAATCAATTGCGCGCCGTGTCACGGTCTGCAGGGCGATGGCAAGGGCATATCGACGCGCCTTGGACTGACGGCGATTGCGAATCTCCACGATCCGCGAATTGTGCGGATGTGGGACGGAGAGATATTCAACACGATCGGGCGTGGCAGAGGTTTGATGCATGGATATGCGAGTGCGATTGCGCCGGGGGATCGTTGGGCCGTGGTGGCATTTTTGCGCGCTTTGCAGTTGAGCCATCTTGGCTTGTTGGAAGACTTGCCACAGGAACGGCGTTCAGAGTTCAGTGAATGAAACATGAGCGTGGCCAAGCCAAACGATGATGTGAAGAGCTGCAGCATGGCATTGGCCAAGCGCATTGGCGGCTTGCTGATCTGCGCAGGATTGATCGGGGCTGTTGCCGGCATGGTGGTGGATGCACATCGTTTTGCGTTCGCATGGTTGGTTGCGTTCGTGTTCTTTGTGAGTCTGTGCCTTGGCGCTCTGTTTCTTGTGATTGCACATCACCTTTTCGACGCCGCGTGGTCGGTGTCGATCCGGCGGATTTGCGAACACATAGCCTGTCTTGTTTTCCCGTGGATAGGGTTGGCTTTCGTGCCACTGGTGTTTCTGGGGCGTTATGTTTATCCGTGGGGACAGGCACAGAATGCAGGTTTGCGGGGATTGAGTTCGGCGGTGGAGGGCGGGGTTCGCTTTTGGGTGTGGTGCGCGCTGTCTGTTCTGATTTTTGGGGCGTGGTGGTGGTTGGCGCACACGCTCAGGCGGTTGTCGCTGGAGCAGGACAAGACCGGCGAAGCGGAGTTGACCTGTCGGCTTCGGCGCTATTCAGCGGGCGGGGCGTTTGTATTTGCGGCCACGGTTACAGGCGCGGCCGCGCTTTGGATGAAGGGGGTTGATCAGGGCTGGGTTTCGGCGATTTATGGTGCGTGCTTTTTCTCGAGCTGCGGTTGGTTTGCGATCGCAGTGGCATGGCTCTTGTCAGTTGTCCTGAGACGAAACAGATCGCTCAGGGCGTTGCTGGGTCCGGCCCAGTTTCAGTCGCTGGGCGCGCTGCTGCTGGCTTTCACGCTGTTGCACGCCTACATGCATTATTCGCAATACTTCGTGATCTGGAACGCGAACCTGCCTGAGGAAACTTCGTGGTACATTCTCAGGGAACAAGGGACGTGGTTGCACGCGGGACTGGTGCTTGTGTTTGGTCATTTTTTGCTGCCGTTTCTTGTGTTGTTGCGCTCGGATTGGAAACTGAGAAGCGGTGTTGCTCTGGCGGTCTGCGCGTGGGCGTGGCCCATGCATTACCTCGAAATGGCTTTCAACATTTTGCCGGTGGCCAGCCCGGCGGGGTTTCCATTAGGAAGCGCATGGATGGACCTGTCGTGTCTGGCGCTTTTGGGCGGGTGTCTTTTGAGGGGTTTCGCGCGGGATTCTTGCCGCCATCCTGCATTTCCGCTGCGTGACCCGCGGCTTAACGAAGCGTTGACCATGTGTGACGGACACCGCTTGGGATTGGCGTCAGCGGAAACAGACTCCTGCTGTGCGATAGGGGACAACCGATTGACCGACACTGACTGCACATGAGAAACACGCGGCTCCAATTCATTCAAATGCGAGCAGCTCCAGGGCTGCGATGGATTGCGGCTGGCCTGGTTGTTGGGCTCTTTGGCATTTTGGGGTGGGTGGTCATCAATCGCCCTGCGCCGATGAAGGTTGATGAAGAGAGGAGTCGGTTGCGGCGGCAGTACTTTGAGGAAATGCAGAGTTCCAACCGGATTGCATTGACGACCTACGGCTGGATAGATTCACGGAGGGGCATTGTGCGCCTGCCGTTGGACAAAGCCATGGAAATGAGTATCCCGCTCTGGCGGGACCCCGCATCGGCGAGGTCAAACCTGTTGGAAAGGCTGGAAAAAGCGACTGTGAAACTTCCACCGAAACCGAACATCTACGAGTAACTCGGGCGCGGCGCAGGCTCAGGAAAACCGTCCCTGCCCGAGTATTGTGTCGGTTGCGAAGATAGTGGTGTGCCAATAGAAACAAACAGCGGCAAACACGAGGGAAGGCGCGACGCGCGAAATCGTGAGGTGTCATGTCAGGTTGGCGCGTGCGTTGGCGTGGGGCATGTATCGCAATTTGCGGTTGCGTCTCTGATGCTCGCCGTTGCGGCATGGTGGCTGGTTGTGTCGGTCTTCATGCTGGCAGTGGCATCGGTCAAGCTTAATGCTCCCGGCTTTTTGGACGCGTCCTGCTTTCTCAGCTACGGACGGCTGCAACCAGCGGCGTTGAACGCTCTTGTGTTGGGCTTTTGTGTGCCCACCGGTTATACAGTGGCGGCATGGGGTTTGTTTGTTGGCACTGGGGCGCGTTTGCCGCGGAAGGACGTGATGCTGGCGACTTGGGCGGTGTGGAATGTCGGTTTGTTGATTGGGACAATTGGCATATTGCGGGGTGACGGGACAGGGATCGAATGGCTTGAGCTGCCAGGGTACGCGTCTCGGATGCTCATTGTGTCGATAATGATCTTTACGGTTTGGGTTTTGCGATCGGTGTGGCGTGGCTGCAACGACCGGAACGACGTTCGGCTGTGGTGTTGTGTGGGCGTGTTGTTGTTGTTTCCGTGGATATACGGAGCGGGGTTGCTTGGTTCGGTGTATGGGTCTGTGCGCGGAGTTTTGTCGGCCATCACGCAGGCATGGTTTGTTCAGATGCTTCTGGTTGTTTGGGGCGGAGTTCTCGGGCTGGGAGTTCTGCGCAGTTGCTCGGCAGGCGCCGGGGCACAAACACTGGCTAGCGATCGGGTTGAGAGGTTTGCCTTTTGGACATTGGTGCTGTTTGGCGGTGTTGGAGCGTTTCAAAGATTGCAGGGTGGACCGTTTCCGGCGTGGATGATTGCTGTTGGGAATGCTTCGGCCGCATTGTGTCTTTTGCCTATCTTTGCAGTGCTGGCCAGTTTCAGATCGACGTTTGGTGAGCAGCGCGGGCTTGGAAAATTTGTTGGCTCACGGGCTTTTCTGGCGAGCGCGTTTGGGTTCTACGCGCTGGCGTTGGTGTTGGCGGCAATGTCTTGTTTTCCTTCCATCGGGCGCGTAGTGCAATTCACCACGTACAGGCAGGCGATAGACATGAGCCTGTTGGCAGGGTTCCTTGTTCCGAGTTTGCTGCTTGCGGTTCACGAGATCATGCCGCTGCATGCCGGACAGAGATGGCCGGAACACGGTATGCAGCGCGCGCTTCTTTTGATGTTGGCTGGCGGGGCGCTGATTGTGGCCGGACTGGCGATTGGAGGGGTGGTCCAGGGCGTGGCGTGGAATGATCCCATGGTTCCGGTCGCCGACGTTGTTCGCCGGACGGGGAAATGGTTGGGTGTGACGACGGCCGGCTGGGTTTTGGTTTTTTGCGGGATCGTCTGGTTTGCCATCAACGTCTGCATGCTGATTGCCAGGGGCTTCCCGCTCGTCTTGTGGCCCGAGGCCAGAGCATGGTTCCAAGCTGACATCGCTGGAAAGGAGGCGGACGCATGACGAGCAGATTCCCGTTTTTGCCCTGTTTTGCCCTGGCGGTCGCAGCGTCGTGGGTTGTAGTTGTGGTTTGGCCCCATTTGCAGCTCGGCGGTTTGGAACCAGTGACGATAGAGGAAACCGGCGCTGTTTACCCGCCAATTCGAAGTGGTGAAGCTCTTGTGGGTGCTGAAATATATCGCTCCCTAGGTTGCCAATACTGTCATACCCGCCAAGTGCGGCCGGGCACAATGGGTGGCGACATTGCGCGCGGTTGGGGGAAAAGGCGGACTGTTGCCCGGGACTACATCCGCGACCAGCCTGTGATGCTTGGGAGCGTCCGATTTGGTCCTGACCTCGCGAATCTCGGTTGCCGCGAAACGAACGCTGCAGCGTTACTGCTGAGACTCTACAAGCCCTCGGCCATTGTGCCGCTTTCGACGATGCCGTCCTACGGGCAGCTTTTCGATGTGCGACCGGCGCCGAGGGGCAGCTCGGACTCGCACAATCCACTCGCACTGCGGATGGATTCGAGTGCCAACCCGGGGTTTGAAGTGATACCACGTGCCGAAGCGCGCGCTCTGGTGGTCTATTTGTTGAGCTTGAAAGCCGACGAATTGTTTCTCGAAGTGTATCCGCGTGAGGATTTGCAAAAATTGAACTCTGTCATCGGCATGGACAAAGCACGAGCACTCCCTTGACGCCTGACAACAAAAAGATGTGGAGAGATCGAGAATGCGCGAATCCGAGCCTGCGCCCTATAAAGCAGGGCCGCGGAAATCGTTTTCCTGCATGGCTGGTGGCGATGACCTTGGTTGGCGTTGCGTGGTCAGTATTCTATGTCGCGCGAAATGCCGGAGCGTTCAGTCCTGTGGTTTATGAAATGGGCGAAACTCCGGCCGAAGTGCTGGCGCGCGTCCCAAAAGACGATTCCATGTCGCCGATGCGCCGTGGCAGGCGGTTGTATGGAACCTATTGCGCTGCGTGCCATCAGTGGCACGGGCGCGGTATTCCGGAGCAGTTTCCTCCGCTTACCCAATCCGAATGGGTACTGGCCAGCGGACCAAACCGCATCATCAGAATTGTGCTGGACGGAATGGACGGTGCTGTGACGATTCGTGGACAAGAGTACAACAGTCCGATGCTGCCGTGGCGTGAGCTGCTGAATGACGAAGAGATTGCTTCAGTGCTCACGTTTGTACGCTGCAACAAGCAATGGAACCACGCTGCCGAACCCGTCACCCCCGAGCAGGTCAGGCGCATTCGAAGCCAGACTGCGGACCGCACATCGTATTGGACCGCTGAAGAACTGAATTCAGTGCCCGAATCTGATTAGCGGCGCGCCGACTTCATGATCTCGAAGAAAATTGCATGCGCCCGCCTTCGTGCTGCCCATTGGCTATTCCGTACAATCAGCACGGCAACACTAGTATCTCGCTGCGGGTTTCTTCTCGGTTTTGTATGCCGACTCTGGCCCGCATATTCCCCAGCCCGGCGTGGCCGGAACCAAAGTTGCCTGACCGGCACTGACCGGCGCCTGCGCACGTTAACGAGCGCTGCGCTGTTGAACGCTGTGCCTTTGAACGTTGGACGTTGAGTGTTCCTTGCAGTTGACCGGCTGGGTCGTCTCTTTGGGAACGTTCAACGTCCAACGCTCAATGTGCAACGCACAAAGGTGCTCCTGCACAATGAGTGCTCAATTCAAGGGCCGCCTAACCCGGAAATCTCACCGGGGTGAAGGCACCGGTGAATCCAAAGGGGTGCCCAGTGAGATTTCCGGGCTAAAGGCGGGACTCGACAGCCGCGGGCATGGCATCGCCAAAAGTGCGGGACAACCGATCGCTGCCAGAGTTCCGCGTTTACGCGGAAATGAGAAACTGTATGCAGGGGTTCATGCACGGTAGGGCTCGCTGTCCTCAGCGAGCCGGAATCGGGGCATGTGCTGATGCATTCGGCGCGCCGGGCGGGGGCTTGATCAGGGTGCTTTTCCCTGCAACGGATATTTCGCAGCCCGGCGTGGCAGACAGTTCTAGTCAATGTGTGCAGGTGCCGAGTCACTGCCCGCCAGGCGACTTTGGTTCCGGCTACGCCGGGCTGCGAAATATGCGGGCCCCGGAAATCTCACCGAATTGAAGGCATGGGTGTACCATGGGCGTTGGCCGGTGAGATTTGCGGGTTAGTGCCGTTGTTGTAGTTGCACAGAATAGCCAATGATGAGCTCGAAGGCGGGCTCATGTCATTATCTTCGAGATCATGGACCGTGAAGCAGAATCAATTCATTTGCCATCCGAGTGGCCTGGTTTAGATTCAAGCCGTGCTTGGTTGGCTATAGCGTACGCACATGTTTCTGCGCATGGTGAGCAGGATTGTGAGGACCGTTGACAAACGGTGCCTGTGGAAGTTTGTCTGGAACTTCGGGGTCAAGGGCGCGCTGTCTGTCGAGCGGTTCAAGCGCCGGATTGCCCGAGGCGAGTATTTTCCAGCGTTCCTGCACATTTCCATCACGAGCCGATGCAACCTGCGTTGTCAGGGCTGTTGGGTTGACGTGTCGGGTCCAGAGCGCCGACTCGAGTTCGAGGAGCTTGATCGTGTGGTGAATGAAGCAAAGCGGGCGGGGAACTCGTTTTTCGGGTTGCTTGGTGGCGAACCATTCCTACATCCGGCGTTATTGGACCTGCTTGACGCGCACAGGGACTGCTACTTTCAGGTTTTTTCCAATGGCCATTTCATAACCGAGAGCGTGGCAAGGCGGTTGCGCGAGATTGGAAACGCGACCCCGCTGGTCAGCATAGAAGGACGCGAACTGGTTAGCGACAAACGTCGGGGCGGGCACGGCGTGTTTGGCCGCTCGATACGCGGAGTTCAGGAATGCGTGCGGGCGGGGCTGATCACCGGGGTGGCGACCAGCATCTGCCAAAACAACATGGACGACCTGCTGAGCGAAGCGTGGCTGAAGGAACTGATTGCGCTGGGCGTGCACTATGTGTGGTTTTACGTCTTCCGCCCATCGGGTCCAAACCCCGGTCATGAACTTGCTTTGCGGCCTGAACAACAGGTGCAGGTGCGGCGATTTGTGGTTGAAATGCGCACCAAGATGCCGATAGCAATTGTGGATTCGTACTTCGATCACCGTGGCGTGGCCCTGTGCCCAATGACAACCGGAATCAGTCATCACATCGGTCCCGGGGGCGACATCGAGCCGTGCCCGGTCATTCAATTCGCAGTTGAGAATGTGCGTGACGCGCGGGGGATTTACAATCTGATCAAGGACTCGGCGTTTCTGAGAGATTTTCGCGAAGCAGCCGCGACAACGACGCGCGGCTGCATACTGCTGGAGCGGCCAGATGTGGTAAAGCAGTTGGTGATCAAACACCGTGCGCGAGACACAACGAGCCGGGCAACCGCCATGGCTGAAGTGGAGGCAATGCGGCCGCGGCCAAGCCAGTGGCTGCCGGGACGCGAGATACCCGAGCGGCATTGGATGTACCGTTGGGCAAAGCGACTATGGTTTCACGATTTCGGCGTTTATGACGAGCGGCTTGATCCATCTGCGGCACAGAAAATGCCATGCGTCGATTCCCCGGCACAGCAAAGATGCGGTTGCGCTTCGGCCCCGTCGAGTTCATCTTCTTCCCAAGACCATGGCTGATTTGGCAATCACAATCCCGCGCCACGTCGCGCAGCACCGCACTTGCGAGACTGCCGACGGCATTCCTCCTGCGGCGGCAACCCGGTTTCGGCTACGGAATATTGCCCGGGAATACGTCGCAGAACTCAAGCTTGTCGCTCCGTTGCCGGTGGAAGAACTTACCCGGCACGCAGCAAACGTTCTTGCGAGGGCTGGCGGCGAGGAAGCATGGCGCGATTTTGTGGCTGTGCTGTTGAACAACGAGATGTGGCGCGAAACGGTGGCGGCAGTTCCCTATAACAGGCGGCTGTTGCTACTACCGAAATGTTTGAGGAACGAGGCTGACTGCAAGGGGTACTTCGACGAGTTCGGTCTTGTGTGCCAACAATGCGGTGCATGCGCGATTCGCGATTTGCAGGAAGAGGCAGAAAAGCTTGGTTACGCAGTCATGGTTGCGGAGGGTTCGCAGATTGTCACTTCGCTTTTGCAAGCCGGTCGGATAGACGCGATCGTGGGCGTAAGTTGCCTCAATGTGCTGCGGAAGGCCTATCCTTACATGGAAGTGGGCGCTATTCCGGGCCTCGCAGTCCCGCTGCTCCATGACGATTGCCAAAACACCACAGCCGATATGGACTGGGTATGGGAATACATAACGCTCAGCAGCGATGACCAAACGCATCGGCTGGACCTTGGCGCGCTGCGGCATGAGGTCGAAAGCTGGTTCACCCGGGAATCAATTGAAACACTGGCCGGCCCGGTAGAGGGTGAAACGGAAGTAATTGCACGGGATTGGCTGGCCAAAGGGGGAAAACGCTGGCGCCCGTTTCTGACCGTGGCGGTCTTTCAGGCGCTGCGTGACGACCCGGAATCGCCCATTCCGCATGATGTGTGCAAGGCCGCCCTGGCTATCGAATGTTTTCACAAGGCATCGCTCATTCATGACGATATCGAGGACAACGACTCTGAACGGTACGGCGAGCGTACTCTTCACGCGGCATATGGTGTGCCGGTGGCGTTGAACATTGGAGACCTTTTGATTGGCGAAGGCTACCGTCTGCTTGCCACAAGCCATTTCAATGAAGCACAAAAAGCGCGCATGCTCAGAATCGCCGCCGAAGGGCAACGGCAATTGTGCCAGGGGCAGGGATCGGAATTGAATTGGGACCGTGTGCCAAGGCCGCTGACCCCGTTGGAGGTGCTCGAGATTTTTCAAAAGAAAACCGCCCCTGCGTTTGAGGTGGCATTGAAACTTGGTGCTCTTTGCGCATGCGCACACAACGAGGCTCTGCGGGGACAGGCATCATACCGAGCCGCCCCTGCCCCGCTGTCCGAAAAACCAAATCCTGAAACAGACACTCAGGCTGGTTGTTATGAAAAACTCGCGCCTGTGCTGACGCAATTCAGCAAGGCACTCGGCGTGGCCTACCAGATTCGGGACGACCTGGCTGACTGGGCTTCCCATTTCAACGGAGACGGTTCGGCGAAACTGCGGCCAAGCCTTGTTCTGGCCATCGCGCATGAGCGCGCTCGTGGTGACGAGAAAAGGTTGCTTGACGGTCTCTGGCGTAGGCAATCAGATGCCGGTGTCAATCCAACCCAGCTCATGGCTGTCTGTGCGGGCCTTGAAGCCGGCGCTCGGGCGCAGACCTTGCTTGACACATTCCGCGAAGAAGCTATCCGCGCTTTGAGCAGCCTCGACAACACAAGCCTCAAGGGACTGTTGCGGCGGGCGATTGGCAAAATATTCAACGAGTTGGAAATCAGAGGATGGTGTAAAGAGTTCCAAGCCGCGCGCGTCGCGGCGCACACCAGTCATTCGGCGACCTGAACGGGGCTTTGTCGCTGATCGGGGTTGAAGACACCCATGGGGTAAGATTCTCATTATTTCACGATTTCGATGCTGCCTGCATTTCTAGCCACACTGCTGTTTTCGGTCTCGGTCATCGCTGCAAGCCGGTCCACGCGTTTGCTCGGCGCAAACACGGCCAGCTTCGGGCGGACGATCGCGGCTGTGATGTTGCTTGGTGTTTGGGCATTCACACTCGGATTGGGCTTTGGCGGCGGGGCATTTCGATGGTTTTTTCTGAGCGGGATGATCGGGTTTGGCGTGGGTGACATGGCGTTGTTCCACGCTTTTCCGAGGCTTGGGCCGCGTCTTTGCAGTCTGCTGATCAACTGTCTTGCGGCGCCGTTTGGGGCAATCGTCGAATGGGCATGGCTGGGCACGGGGTTATCGCCGGCCCAGGTTTTGTGTGGGATGGCCATACTGAGCGGGGTTGGACTGGCTCTTGCTCCGGAACAGCACGCGCAAATTCCCGAGCGCTACGGCAAGAGCCGTTTGATTGGCATCTGTTTTGGCACTTTGGCGGGGTTCGGCCAGGGACTCGGTGCTGTCATCAGCCGAAAAGCGTATGCAGTGGCCTCGGCGTCAGGCTGGTCAGTGGACGGCGGGACCGCCGCCTTTCAACGTATTCTGGGCGGATTGCTGATAGTATCTGTGCCGGTTCTGTGGTTGCAGGGCCGGGGCTTGCTGAAACAGTGGTTTGATGTGCAGAGCACGGCGAGGGCATCTCAGAGAAAGTCCGATGCTGAAGTCCGGTCAGAGGCGTCCGCGAATGTCAATGCAGTTTCCAGCGACGCACGAGATGAAAGACGACGCGCTCTGTTTTGGGTGCTATTGAACGGGCTCGCCGGTCCTACCGTCGGCGTTGCGTTTTATCAGTGGGCGTTGCGGACAACCCCAAGCGGACTTGTTTTAGCCATCACTTCAACCACACCGCTGGTGGTGATTCCATTCGCATATTGGTTCGAAAAAGATCGGCCCGGACCGAGATCAATCGCAGGCGCTGTCACTGCAGTAGCCGGTGTTGTAGTGCTGGTATTTGTCAGATGACGTCAGCCCCGCTCCGCTCAGACTGACCAGGCATGCGGTGCCATATGCGTCATTCGACTTTGATTCGGGGTCTAACCCGGAAATCTCACCGGGCACCCCTTCGGATTCACCGGTGTGCCTTCACCCCGGTGAGATTTCCGGGGCCCGCATATTTCCCAGCCCGGCGTGGCTGAAGGTCCGGGGGGGTGCAAGAGCCGGGGGCGTTGCCCGTCAGGCGACTTTGGTTCCGGCTACGCCGGGCTGGGAAATAAGCGGGCTAATTGACAGCGCCTTGACGATTGCCCCGGCCAGAACCGTGCACGCATGAATGCAACCGGTTGGTTTGGCTGTTGATTCACGGGACGACCATTGACGCGAATGGCTCGACGCGCGCCTGGAGATAAACAAGCACGCCGACAAGACAAGCCAGCGCAACACTGTGGAAAAAGACGTATCGCAAGATTGCGCCTTCGCCGCCGAAATAGTTGGTTGCCGTGCTGGCAACAACGATGCTCTGGGCATCGATCATCTTGCCCATGACACCCCCAGAGCTGTTTGCCGAACACATCAACACCGGGCTGAGATGGGTCTGTTCAGCCGTGATTTTTTGAAGCCCGCCAAACAGCACGTTCGAGGCAGTGTCGGAACCGGTGAGCGCAACTCCAAGCCAGCCAAGCAGCGTTCCAAAAAATGGGTACCACGTACCGGTCCGCGCCAGTGCAAGGCCCAGTGTTGCGTCTGTGCCGGAGTACTTTGTGACATAGCCAATCGCCAACATGCCCATGATGGTCAGAAGACTGAACCGGACACGAACAATTGTTCTCCAATAAATGACCACCATCTGATTTGGCCTTAGCCCCATCAGACATCCGGACAGAAGCGCAGCGAAAAGGATGCCGGTGCCCGATGCCGAAAGCCAGTTGAACGAGTAAACGGCCTTTTCAGGAGGCGCACTGGCAGGAGCAACCGGCGGCGTGCGTTGCACCACAAGATGCAATCGCGGCACCGGCACATCAATCCTTGTCGCGGCGTATTCAGTCCGCGTCTGTCCGCCGGCGGCGATCACAGTTCGCTCGCCGTTCAAGAAGGTTTTCACTCCCGGCAATCCCCAGAAAAACAGAAAAGCGCTTAGAACAATCCACGGCATCCACGCCCGAATAATGTCGCTGCCTTTTGGCCGCGGAGGAAGTTTCGGCGGATCAGTTTGAAGTCCGTTCGATTGATGCCTGCCGGCGGCCGCGGGTTTCCAATGCAGAAGCAGCAACGCCACGGCGCCCATTGAACAGACAGAGGCGATCACGTCCACCAACCACGGACCGTGAAAGTTCGACACGAGAAACTGGGGGATGGCGAACGCGACGCCGGCTGTCAATGCGGCGGGCCAAACATCCCGCACGCCACGCAGCCCGGACATCGCCGCCACAACCCAGAACGGAACAATCAGCGAAAAAAAAGGCAGTTGTCGCCCAACCATTGCCGAAAGCTTGTGCAGATCGATCCCCGTTACCGCGTTCAACGCAATAATGGGCGTGCCAAGCGACCCGTAAGCCACAGGCGCCGTATTCGCAATCAGTGAAAGCGCCGAAGCTTCGAGTGGTTTGAAGCCCAGGCCCATCAGAATCGCCGCAGTGACAGCCACGGGCGTGCCGAACCCAGCAGCTCCCTCGAAGAACGCCCCAAAAGAAAACGCGATCACTATGACCTGAATTCGCGGGTCCGGCGCCAGCGTCGCCAGACTCGCCCGCAGCACCTCGAAACGGCCCGATTCCACCGTCAGCTGATACAAAAAGATAAGGTTCAAAATTATCCACCCGATTGGGAACAGGCCGTATGCGGCGCCGTAAGCCGCCGCTGCAAAGGCTGTCTGCACTGGCATTCGATAGACAAAAAGCGCCACAGCCATAGCCACAGCCAGCCCCAAAGCCGCCGCCAGATGAATTCGGATGCGGAACACAGCGATTGCGCTCAGCAGGACAACAACAGGGAGAGCGGCAACCGAAGTAGAAAGCCAGACATTACTCAGCGGATCATAATGCTGCAACCATGTCATGGCTTGTATGACCAAATCCAAACACGACCCGCCAGCCAAGTCCAGTCCAGAAGCATAACCGACCCGGGAATCGCACCGGATTGGACGCACAGGTTTCAATCACGCAAATCCTGTACCCGAACATTCACCTGCTGGGTGCGGCGAAGAATCGCCGCGCTCCCGCAACGCGCTGGAGAAAGCAATCGCGCCGGGAGCGCGGCCGTCCTCGGCCGCATCAACCTGACGACCGATCGTATGCCAGTTTCGATCATACAAATCTGGCGCCCTAACATTCACTGGAACCTCTAGTTCTTGCCAACCTGCAACCTGTTCTTGAATCCGCCGAAACTCCGAAACTCAGGCCTGCCAAACTCCGGATTAGCTCGGGCTTTCAGCCCTTACTGTCAATGATTTGGCTCACAACCTGGGTCGTTGCCCCAGCCCGCATATATCGGAATCTGTTGAAGGCAGTTGCTTTACGGGCTGGCAGATGGACAGCCGCAGGGGCTTGAAAAATGGCAGCTATTGGTGCCTTGCGCGTGAACTTGAGCCCGCTACTCGTAGCGAAGCGCTTCTATGGGGTCAAGTTGCGACGCTTTCCACGCCGGATACAGTCCAAACACGATTCCGACCGCAGCGCTGACGCCAAAGGCAAGAACGATCGAATCCGGCGAGGTGAGCGCCGGCCACGTCGTTGTTTCCGACAACGCATTGAGCACATTGGGCGTGTAAACGCCGAGCAGCACGCCAATGACACCGCCGGTCAGGCTCAGCGTGATGGCTTCGGTAAGAAACTGCAGCATTATGTCACGTCCACGCGCGCCGACCGCCATGCGCACGCCGATCTCGCGCGTGCGTTCGGTCACACTCACAAGCATGATGTTCATCACGCCAATTCCGCCAACCAGCAGTGAAATGCCCGCCACAGCGGCAAGAAGCTGCCGCATGGTGCGCGACGTTGACGTTGCCATGTCGGTAATCTCCTGTTGCGACCGCACAAGAAAATCGTCGTCGCGCCCCGGTTGAATGCGATGTCGCAGTCGAAGGAGGTCGGTGATCTGATTCTGGACTTCGGGAACTACAGCGGCACTTGCTGCCTGTACTGTCAGGGACCTGAATGTGGTCGCTCCGGTAAGCCGCCGCATCGCACTTGTGTATGGCACCAGCACAACGTCGTCCTGGTCGCTCCCCATCATGGACATTCCTTTTGAAGAGAGCGCGCCAATGACGGTGAACGGCGCACTCTTGATTCGGATTGTTTGTCCGACGGGGTCCATGTCGCCAAACAAGGTTTGTGCGGTTGTCTTGCCGATGAGAGCCACCTTGTTTGCGCTCCGAATATCCTGTTCGGTGAAATTGACGCCGCTGGCCAGCGGCCATGCGCGGATCATGATGTAATCGGTCCCAACACCAAGCACCTGGGTATTGATGTTCTGGTTGCCGGCGGCGATCTGAGCAAACCCGCGCACCTCTGGACTGACACCTGCGATCCCGGGTATTTCGCGCCGGAGAGCTTCGTAATCTTCCTTTGTGAGAGTTCCAGCACTGCCAAAACCCATGCCGAACCCGCCGCGCGTCACATTGCCGGAAAGAACCAGCAGGACGTTCTGCCCAAGGGTCGCAATCTGCGCTTCGACCTGCGCCTTGGCGCCGTTGCCGATGCTTACCATAGCGATGACTGCTCCGACGCCGATTATGATGCCAAGCATGGTCAAAAGCGTGCGGAGCGGGTTGCGCCGCAAAGCGCGCACAGCCACTCTGAATGTTGCCAGGAACATCATATGCCTCAACTGAGATTGATCGATCGATGCTCCTGCTTGAGCAGTTCGAGCTGGACCGCCGCATCCAGTTGGTCCGTTACAGGTTGATCGCTGATGACGTGGCCGTCCCGCATGACAAGCGTCCGCCGACAATACCGCGCAATGTCAAGCTCATGAGTGACCATAACAACGGTCATGCCGCGCTTGTTGAGCTCCTGAAAAATCCCCATGATCTCGACGCTCGTCACGCTGTCCAAATTCCCCGTTGGCTCGTCCGCCAAAAGAAGCGTCGGGCGATTAACCAG
>JARYMD010000320.1 GCA_029907285.1 Verrucomicrobiota bacterium
CGCCACTGGCAAAAGATTCGCATAAGGGCAACAAACACCGGAGCTACCTGCTTTTGTCAAGCGGTTGAGCCTGAAGCGCTTATCATAATGGACTGTTTCACCTGCGGGCAATTTGGCGCATCTGGATGTCAATCGCGTTTTTGGTGGGCGATGCAGGATTCGAACCTGCGACCTACTCCGTGTAAGGGAGACGCGCTAGCCGCTGCGCCAATCGCCCAGCCCGGGCCAAGTTAGACCGCCGCACCTTCGATGGCAATTCGAAATGTATAAGCTGGCGCGGCTCCGGCTCAGCCCCCCAATCATGCGGTGTCATGGTGCCCAACAGGGGTCGCCGCTCGAGTGCCTTGCGCCCTCGCTGACATGGCAGCGTATTCTGGACATTCATGGCGGGCCAAACTAGCCTTCGGCGATGCCGGTCAAGTTCACAATTCTCGGTAGCGGATCGAGCGGGAACTGCAGTTACATCGAAACCGATCAAGCTCGCATCCTAATCGACGCCGGGTTCAGCGCGCGTCAGATCAGGGAACGGCTCGATGCCATTGACCGGTCGCCTGAAACTTTGAACGGCATCCTGCTCACGCACGAGCACTCCGATCATGCCCAGGGACTGGCGGTTCTTTGCCGCAAGCTTCCCGTTCCGATCTATTGTAACCGATACACCAAGGACGCGATTGATTATCAGACGGACGTGCGATTTGACTGCCGGTTGTTCACCACAGGCGCGGGGTTCTCGATCGGCGACATCACAATCGAAAGCTTTTCCGTGCCGCACGACGCCCAGGACCCGGTCGGTTTCCTCGTCCACACCCCGGCCGGGACAATCGGCTTTGTCACTGACCTTGGGCATCCCACGCGGCTGGTTGTGGAAAGAATCAGAGCTGCGCAGGTGCTCATGATCGAAACGAATCATGACGTCAGACTTCTTTATGAGGACACTCGGCGGCCGTGGAGTGTCAAACAGCGCATCCTGAGCCGGCTCGGGCATCTGTCGAACGAAGTTGCCGGCGAAGTGATACAACAAATTGTTTCGGAGCGGTTGCGGCATGTGTATCTCGGCCACTTGAGCCGGGACTGCAATCGCCCGGAGCTGGCTCTTGGCGCTGTTGAAGGCGCTTTGAGACGCGTTGGCGCAACTCACGTCAAGGTCGAACCCACAAGCCAGGACACGCCGAATCCAACGCTCGAAATACTGCCGGGAGAGTGAGCACAATGCAGTCATGGCGACGTTCTGGCTGAGGCCGGCACGGCATGCGGTGCCCTGATACCCGGGTGGTGTTGGGTGTTCCTGGTGCGGAACGCGTCCGGCTGGTTGATGACGATCCTTATTGCCGGAGGCGCATCAGTCGCGCCGCGGGAACAGCGGTTCGGGTTGGCCGATGAGATGTCCTTCGGCCAATCCGCCCCATGCGGAAGCCGCGAGCATGTCCGGGCTTTCCTTCAATCCGAGCTGCCGGAACATTTTCGTGGCGGTGGATGGCAGAAACGGCACGAGGAGAACCCCCAGCACGCGGCAGATTTCGACAAGGTTGTAAAGCACTTCATCGAGCCGACGTGATTGTGCGGGGTCCTTGGCCAGTTTGAACGGCGCGGTGTGATCAACATACTGATTGGCTCGGGCGACGAGGTCCCAAATGGCGACCAAAGCGGCCTGCAGTCTATGGGCACGGAGATTGTCGATCACGCGTTTTGATATTGCCTCTGTTTCGGGTGCCAGTTCGCGGGAAACCGACGGCACTCTGCCCTGCCGATACCGCTTAAGCATCGAGAGAGACCTGTTGACAAGATTCCCAAGGCCGTTTGCGAGTTCGGCGTGGTAACGCGCGGCGAAACCGGCATCGGTCCAGTTGCCATCAGGTCCAATGTCCAATTCCCGCACGACGTAGTACCTGAACGCATCTACGCCCCAGTCGCGGATCACGGCGACAGGATCGACGACGTTGCCTGTGCTTTTGCTCATTTTCTGGCCGTCCTTTTGCCACCAGCCGTGAACCAGCACCTGTTTGGGCAACGGCAGTCCGGCAGCTTTCAACATTATGGGCCAGTACACCGCATGGAACTTGATGATATCTTTTCCGATCACATGGATGTCCGCAGGCCAAAGACAACAAGCCTGCGCTTGTGTTGCCGAATCAGCGGCGGGTTCTCCCGCCCAGCTTGCGAGAACCGACAGCACGGCCGGGTCGCCGAGCGAGGCCGGCACGGTCACGTAGTTGGACAGAGCATCGAACCAGACGTAGGTGACGAATTCCTCGTCGAACGGGAGGGGGATGCCCCAATTCAACCGCTTGGTGGGCCGGGTTATGCACAAATCCTGCAACGGTTCGCTTCGGAGGAATCCCAGCACCTCGTTTCGGCGGTAATCCGGCTGGACGAAGTCCGGATTCTCTTCAATGTGCTTGATGAGCCAATTCTGGTGCGCGCCCAATCTGAAGTAATAATTGTCCTCTGACAACTCGACCACTTCACCCCAGGCCGGGTCAAATGTGCCGTCAGGCCGCCGGTCTTTGTCAGTCAGAAATGTTTCCTCCTTAAGCGAATAGAATCCTTTGTAAGTGGCGCGATAGAAATGGCCCTCTGCATGGAGCTTGGCCAGAATCGCTCTGACGAATCTCTTGTGCCGGTTTTCGGTTGTGCGAATGAAGTCGTTGTTCGAAAGGTTCAGGGACTGTGCAAACGCCTTCCAACTGATTGCGAGTTCATCACAATAAGCCCGGGGCGATTTGCCTTCGGCCTCGGCGGCTTGCTGGACTTTCTGGCCGTGTTCGTCGAGGCCGGTCAGATAAAAAGTGTGTTCGCCAAGGGCACGATGCGCGCGGGCGATCACGTCGGTGATCACCTTCTCGTACGCGTGGCCGAGGTGGGGCTGGCCGTTCACGTAATCGATGGCTGTTGTGACGTAGAAGGACTTGCTCATCGCGCGCAAGTGTTACCGACCAAGTGAGGAAACGCAAACTTCCAAATGCAGGGCGGGACTTGCCGCAAGGGCTGTGCGGGTTGGGACACAGAATCTGGCCTTTTGGTTGCACGCTGCGGGTGACACGGCTACCTGGTTATCGCGCTTACTGTCTCGCGGATCCAGTCCGAGATTACATTCAGAGCCATTGTGTTGAATGTCTCCTCGATCTGGCCATATTCCGTCACGGTTCCGGTCTGGCAGGTCTGGAAGAGGTGGTTGAGCCCCGGCAATTTTACTGTTTTCACGCTTTGGTTGCCACTGGCGGCAAGCGCTTCGCGTATGGCGGGCAAATTGACGTCGGCTGCAACCTGCAGGTCTTTCGCTCCATTGAGCGCCAGCACGGGGCATTTCACGTTCCTGAGCGTTGCCCGAGGATCGTAGTCGAGCAATTCCCTGAACCACGGCGACAGAATCAATTTGATCTGGCCTTCCAACATCGCTTCCGACACGCTCAACGCCTTTTTTTGCGCTTCGGTCAGCAGGGCAACCTTTTCCTCCAGAATCTTTTTCGCCACGGCTTCGAGTTCGCCGGGGTCCCGATTCTCGCGTAGGAGCCGAAACAATGATCGCTGCAATTCGGCGTTTTCCGCGACGGTTTCCTCGCTCGCGCCCATTGCAATCGAGATGTCCCTTGCCTGGCGCAACAGCACTTCTTCCATCGGCACGCCGACGCCCGCCAACATAACAACGAATGCGACATCCCGGGACTGAGCTGCGGCGCGCGCTGCGACGATGCTTCCTTCGCTGTGGCCGATCAACCCGATGCGTTTGGCGTCGATTTCGCGGCGTGTTCGCAGGTAACGCACCGCAGCCAGGGCATCTTCAACAAAATCGAGGTTGGTGGCTTTGGCGAAGTCACCGCTCGACTTGCCGAAGCCGCGGTCATCACATCGCAGCACTGCAATCCCACGGCGGGTCAAGTGGTCGGCCAACACCAGAAACGGTCGATGTCCCATGATCGCTTCGTCGCGGTCCTGGGCACCGGAACCCGTTATAAGCACCGCGGCCGGGTGAGGTCCCGGGCCGCGCGGCAAAGTGAGCGTTCCGGCCAGCTTCACATTCGCAGCATTGTTT
Organism: Verrucomicrobiota bacterium; assembly: GCA_029907285.1. Classification (GTDB taxonomy): domain Bacteria; phylum Verrucomicrobiota; class Verrucomicrobiia; order Limisphaerales; family J093; genus JAAYVR01. Next base: position 4,031 of record JARYMD010000320.1, read on the forward strand.
TCGACGACCACCTCCTCCTCGAAGTACGGATACGGCTTTTGCGGTTCTTGGGGCCGGTTTAATTTTGGTGCGGCAGCCAACCTCTTGAAAACTATCGGGAGGCTGAGTCCGCCTTGTTTCCAATCGCCCGCAATTTCAGAACCATCAGGACTGGTTTTGCCGTCAAATGCGCCTCCGATTCGAGCCATTTCCAGATGAATCGATCCGTCCTTTTCGGTAATAGTTTCGATTTGAATGCGCGCGTTGCCCTGGTCCACGCTGACCATGGCGCCTTCCGGCTTGCCCGCGGAGTTATTTGTTATCTCGAGCACAAGCCGCATTTCGATTGCAGGCGTTGGTTTCAGTGACCCTTGCCAGTAACCGGCCAAACCTTTGCCAGGAACTCCATGTGACGGAGTTTCGCCCGCCACAGTTGCAGGCTTTGTTGTCCTCTCCAGCTTGACTGGGAACGTCTGGCCGGCCTGGGTCAAACTGCCAGCGATGTTTTTACCGTCTGCGGCAAGGCGCCCACTAAACCTGGGCTCGCCGGGGATACCCGGCATTTCGAATGAGACATTCGGCCCATCGACTTTGACTGCGTCCAATTTGAACCCGCGCAGGCCCTGGACTGGTATGTCGATCGTGCCCTGCCATGCCTTGTTCGCTGTTCGGTCCAGTTGCACTCGAATGCCCAGAGAAGCCGTAGGCAATTTGACTGTGCCCTCCCAGTTCCCAGACGGATCGGGGCTGGACTCAGCTCCTCGGAGCGAAATTGGATTCAAGGCAGCGAAGGCGAGAACGAACACCGGCGAAACTCGGCGAAAAAACATCGGCAGATTCATTGTTCGCAAACCATACACGGCCAATTGGCTTTTCTCAACTAACTGAGGATGAACATGGTGGTAACCCGGAAATTTCACCGGCCAACCCGCGTATAAACCCCTGCCTTCAACCGGTGAGATTTCCGCGAGCCAGCATGTTTCTGGATGTTTTGAAGACACCTGCTTTGCAGACTACTTTGGGCATATGATTATATCGGAAAATCGTTCATATTCGCCGAGATTTTAAGGCTGCGAGCTTGGTCATTTTCTCCGTATGTGCTTGCCTGACCGCCAGTAATGCGGTCGCCACGGTGCGGCCTTTGGGAGCAAGTCGGAATCGATGAAGCAGGTTCGCGTTGCACGTTGAGGAGTTGAGGATTGCGCGTTGCACGTTGAAAGCTCCCGTCATGTGGCCGACTTGCT
>JARYMD010000321.1 GCA_029907285.1 Verrucomicrobiota bacterium
GTCTGCGTACAGTGCGTGTATCTCGCTGCTGCCCTCCCAATTGTGGAAATGATGGCTGAGCATGATATCAAGGGCCGAGTCGTGCCGCCCGGCCGCCACAAGCAGCGTCAGTTCGCGGCTGAGCGCATCGTCGCGGAGTTTAACGACATTGTGATTGTTGGTTAGAATCGACAATCTTCGGGCCACTGGGGCGCCGGCGGCTTCGAGCTGCAGGTCCAGTTCGTAGAAGAAGCGTGGTTCCTTTGGATTCAGCTCGACCGCGCGTTGGAGGCATTCGGTTGCTCGCGCAAAATCTTTGTGCGTTTGAGCGTAGGCCAATCCAAGGTTGCGGTGAACAAGGGCGAAGTTGTCCTGCAGTTTGCGTGAGTTTTCCCACGCTTCGATGGCGCGTTGCGGTTGGTGGTCGAACAGGAGGTTTCCGAGGTAATACCATCCGCAGGCGTCCTCGGGGTTGCGTTCGATGGCTCTTTGAAGAATCCGCTCTTCCTCTTCGCGGAACGGAAAGCAGAAGTCCGGCGGCATCCGGGCGGCGAGCTTGTAATACTTGAGCGACTGGCTTTGTCCCGCCATTTCTGAGCAATAGCCGAGGTGGTAGTAGATGAGCGGGTGCGCGTCGCTCAGGACCGACTCGCCTCCGACCATTCTCAACAACAGCTCGATGGCTTCCTCCCAAAAGCCCGCTTGTTCGTAGTCGGCGGCAAGTTCAAGGTACGACTGCGGGTCGTTGCGCATGAGGCGCCGCAGGTTGGCAAGGGTTTGCGCGGCTGATTGCGAACCACGCTGACGCTGCGCGAGCGCGAGCTCGTTCAACACGCCAAAATCAAGCGGGTCCAAAGCAATTGTGCCAACGGCGTGTTCTTCCGCCTCTTCGGCCCTTCCGAGCCGGCGGAGGACAGCGCTCTTGAGGTTGCGCGCCTTTGTGTTCAACGAGCCTGCGGCAATGGCTCGATTGACCAGTTCAAGTGAGAGATTGAAGTTGCGCCGACGGCACTCGATTTCGGCCAGCGCAAGGTTGGCTGCGCTTTGCCATGCCTGGCCCCACGCAGCTCGGTGGAACGCGGCGGACGCCTCTTCAAATCTTCCCTGCGCGCGCAAGACAACGCCAAGGTAGTAATCCGTCTCGGAGTCTTTTGGGCGGATGTAATTGGCCGAGGCGCGGTCGATCGCAGCCCGAAGATGCTTTTCGGCATCGGCCCATCGCCATTCTTTTGCGCGGAGAATGCCAAGAGCAGTGTTTGCTCGTATGTCACCGGCATCGCGCCGGATGGCTTCCTCGTAGTAAGGCGCTGATTCAAAAGACGGGCTGTAGAGTTGTTCGATGCGCAGGCCGGTCAGGTAAAGTTCCTCGTTTGACTGGATTTCGCTTGGCGGACGCGGCCTTGCTGCGGGCTTTGGCATGGGGGAATCCTTTCGAGTCACCGGCTGGTAAGAAACCAACTCCCGCCCATCCGAGTTCAGCAGTGAAACGCGCAAATCGGTTTCTCTGACGCCCTCTGGCAGTTGCACTTCGGCCGCGAACGGTTCCCGTGGGCTGATTGTGATCACGCGTTCGAACAAGGCTGTTTTGCCGGCGTGCAACGTTGCCCTTGCATTTCGAAACTGGCTGGTGGCGTTGAACGCGATTCGCGCGGTTCGGTTGCTGACGGCGAGGTTAACCGCTGCATCAATGGTCGCGTTGCACGCGCCGCCCAACTGGCGGATCGGATACCAATAATGCCGCCACGTTTTGACCTCGCCCGGCTGCAGCCAACTGTAGTCGGGTTGATTGTCAGACCACGCCCCGGCCATCAGCTCGAGGTACGGACCATCGTTGTCCGTCAACACTTTCGTCCACATCTCGCCTTCAGGGCCGTTGCCCCATTCGAAGAATTTCTTACCCGGGACCTGATTGTGATCGGCATAGTGCAGCACGCCCGCCTGACGCCCGTGATCGTACCCGCCAAAAAAGTCCATTTGCGAATCCCATGCAAAAAACGAGACCGGCGACGGATGGTTTTTCCACCAGCTCAAATCGACACCGCGATAATCAACGCCCGCGTAGGTCTCGGCCCCGACCGGCCAGTGGGCGAACTCGGGTTTGCCATGCTGCACCGCGAACTCGACGTCAGGCGGGAAAAGCACCTGATACTGCTCGTTTGCGTGCACGCCCGGATTGATCCAAAACAGGATTGGATGCGCGTACGGGGTGCGATTGAAAATCCGGGCGCTCATCTCGATGTACGAACGCCCCGGATACAATGTCACACCAACAATCCATTTCAGCCGATGCCGCCACTCCGTTTCGCCGACCCACACCGTCTTGCTGCCGTCCGGGCGTGTTTCGAGCGTGTAATCTACAGGCATGAAACTCGTCGCTCTGTGATGATGCGGAACATTCCACTCGACACCCCCTGATATCCATGCGCCCAGCATGCCAATCAAAGCGGGCTTGATCACGTGTTGCCGGTAGAAAAAGTCGTAATCGTTCGATTTGTCTTTTGCGATGAAAATGCGCCCGCCAAGCTCCGGCATTACCGCCAGTTGCACGAATTCATTTTCCAAGTAAACCAACTGGTAGCTCTTGTTCTGGCGCTCATCGGTCAGTTTGTCCAAGACCGGATACGGATAGAACGTTGCTCTGGCGCCCTGGTATGTTCGGCCGCTGTAAAAGCGCGGGTTGGGATCGGGCGGCCCCACCACATAGGTTGGAATGACTTCGTTTGTTTCCCACAACTGAACTTCTGCGACGGTGAACCGTGAGCCAATTGTCAGCGCCAGCAGAACAGCCGGAAGCAAAGCGCTGCGCAGTTCGGAGCCTTTCTGAGGACAGGAAACCATCATAGTCATCGCACCGATAATCATGACATCGCCGCTCGGCCGCATCGAGCAAATTTGCCTTTTGTCTTTCCATCGACGATCATGGCCCGCGTGTTGGCCGTATTCAGCAACAGAAAGGCATGGCGCCGGATAGCAGGGGTTTGCTTGTACTCATTCATTGGGTTGTGCATTTGCCTCGGTTTGTGGTTCGCGCCTGCTGTTTACCATCGTGTCTATTTGTTTCCGCGCATCAAATCGGAGCTGAACGTTCTAAGGTCAACGCTGACACCCGGCCAGCCTCCCGCCGGATGGAAAGAGTTCAAGGGCGTTGTTCACAGTCATTCGAGTTTGTCTCACGACTGCGAAGTCCCGTTCGAGGAGATTCTCCGAGTGCTGCAGCGGACCGGCCGCGATTTTATTTGCCTGAGTGACCACTGCACCAAAGGGTTGGCGGATTTCAGTCTCCAATGGCGCGGTCTGCACGAAGGCAAACTGTTCATTCCAGGATTTGAAATGAGGCGCGGTTTTATGCCGTTCGGAGCCGCTTCGAACGTTGTGCTGACGAACAGCGCCGACGACGCTCTCCTTGCGCAGCAAATCGCAGCCGGGGGAGGACTGCTGTTCTATGCGCATCCGGAAGAACCGCGCGACTGGGATCGGGCGGAACTGGCCGGGATGGAAATTTACAATACACACGCAGACTTCAAGGATGAGCACTGGGCGTTGTTGAACATCTTGCCGGACGTTCTGGTGAACCTCGATCGGCATCCCGATCTTGTCTTGCGGACCATTTTTGACAGGCCAACTTCGAATCTGGCCAAATGGGACGCGTTGAATCGCAGCCGCCACATCAGCGGTGTTGGTGGCAACGATTGCCATCAAAATGCCGGCCTCCGAATCTGGTGCACAACCACAAACACAATCCGCATCGAAGATACCAGCCCAAAAACACTGGCCGAGTTGCGCCTTAATCTGTTCACGCACCTTGTCGCATCCGTTTTGTTAGGCAAACTCGAACCCGGGAAAAAGCTCTTTCAACTCCAGCTCGACCCCTACGAACTGATGGTACAGCACGTGACCACGCATGTCTGGGCGCACGGTTTGACCGAGCAAGAAATCCTCGATTCACTGCGAATTGGACGAGGGTTTGTCGGCTTTGACCTCCTCGTTGACAGCACCGGCTTTGTGTGGTTCGCCGAAAACGCCACAGGAACGGCTTTGCCCGGGGAACATTTGGCTTTCGACACTGAAACGCGCTTCCGTTGTCACAGCCCGTCCCTGTGCAGAATTACGATTCTCAAGGATGGAACCCAGGTTCACCAAACAGAGGGCGAGTCATTGGCATGGCAACCTTCAGAACCCGGCATATACCGCGTCGAAGCCGAACTCAAGCTGGCCGGGAAATGGACACCCTGGGTCTATTCAAATCCAATCAGATTGACCCGCCAGGCCGAGGTAGGGTCCCGCGAAACGAGACGCCCTCGCCCGGAAATCTCACCGCATGACCAGACCAAGACAACCAAGGCGTCATTCCCGTCAGATTCCCGGGTCAGCCCACAAGAAACCCAATGGCTAATACGTTGAGAGCCGCCTTGGGAACGAACGAGCTGATCTCGACGTATTCAGGCACTTTTGATCCATCCGGGCTTCGCTCCGAGCAATGGTCGTTTTCACCGTGCGGCCCGAGTCCGTCAATTGTCGGCACTGCCCGCCAGAGCAGGTTCCCGTCGCTGAGGCCGCCGCGTTCTTCGCCTTCGACCTCGAATCCGAGCTTTGTGGCAGCGTGCTGCCAGACTTCCAGCAGTGAGTCTGTTGCCGGATTGCGCGGCCACGGGTCGGTCTCGCTCAGGAACTCAATGTTTACGTTGCACGGGAATCCGTCTGCGGGGCTTCGGACCTCCCCGGGACCCCCAAGAGCCAGCAAAGCTGATTTTGCCTCCTCGAACACGTCCGTTCGAAAAGCGCGCAGTTCGCCCTCCGCTACAGCAAGGTGAGGCACTCGGTTCAGACCGCCGCCGCCTCTGATCAAGCCCACGTTAAAAGTGAGATCGCGCGAGTAATCTGTGAGCGAGTGGATTCGCTGCACAATACGTCCCAACTCAACAACGGCGTTCGCTCCCTGCGGATGGCGTCCGCCGGCATGAGCGCCCCGACCGGTCACGGTAACTCGCCATGTGGCACGGCCCTTTCGTGCCACAACCAACCTGCGTGCCTGACCGCGCCTCCCTTCAGATTCAAAAACGAGCGCAGCAATTGTGGCCTTGTCAAACCGATCACGGCATACACGGCCAAAGTCGTGCGAAGTGGTTTCTTCTGACGAGTTGAGAAACAGCCGCCAGCCCAGCCGATCGAAAACGCCGGGCATCAATTCCCGGATTGTTCTGAGCACAAGCCACATCATCACTGTGCCGCCCTTGATATCGTGT
>JARYMD010000322.1 GCA_029907285.1 Verrucomicrobiota bacterium
TATCTCCGCGTAGGTGCCATCGCCTCGATTCCAATGCAGGACTGTGCGGTCCAATTGCGGTCTGTCGTCGAACACGCCGACTTCGATCGAGTATGGCGCCATGCCTGCGATCTGCATGAGCCGCCGGGCGCGGTCGATGCTGGTCATGTCCGAACTGAGGATGTCATCGCGGCCGTCTAGGTCCACGTCGGCGAAATCAACCGCCATCGAGAAAGTGGCCGTGTGCCTGATGGCAAGGCGTGGCATTGCTCTGAACCTGCCGCGGCCGTCGTTCATCCATGCGCGGTCGGGGGAGTGAAAATCGTTGCAGACATAAAGGTCAGGAACGCAGTCGCCATTAATGTCACGGAAAGCGGCGCTCAGTCCCCAGTCGCGCGGCGCTTCCTTGAGGGGCCTGCCGTCTTCGTCAAGAAACCTGCCGCCCGTCCACGAGACCGGGCGGAAATGTCCCTTGCCATCGTTGATGTAAAGGAAATGCGGTTCGCCATGTTCGAGCACGCGGCCGTCCGGGGTGAGTTCGAGTCGGCCGCGTTCTTCGGGGGGGATCATGCGGCGCCCGCCGACATTCAGAAGGGCGAACCCGGTTGTGCGGACGGTATTGGTCCTGTAATTGGTGACGTAGAGATCGAGGTCGCCGTCGCCATCGATATCTGCCATGGCGCTCGTCATGGCTCCTCCGAACCATGCAAGGCCGGCATCATCAGCTTTGGTGAAATGGCCGTGGCCGTCGTTTAGAAATAGTCTTGTCCCGGTGCCGATTCCGTTGATCAGCAGGTCGAGGTCGCCATCGCCATCGACATCTGCAAATGTTGCGCCGGTCGAATAGTTGGCCGGGAAAAGGAGGCCGGCGGCTTCGGTGACATTGGTGAACCGCCATCCGCCAAGATTTCGATACAGTGCCAGCGGCTGTTCGCAGGCGCACACGAACAAATCGCACAAGCCGTCGCCATCAGCATCACCGAGCGCGATACCCGAGCCATTGAGTCGAATCTGGTTTTCAGCCGCGTGATCGGGCGAGAGAGTGTTCGTGAACCAAACGCCGGTGGTTTGCGGAGGCATCAATGTGAAGCCTGCTTTGCCTGTCGGGGGGACATTCAGTGTTTGGACGCGGTAACCTGGCGCGGCCTGTGCGAAGACAACGGAGCCGAGGAAGATAGCCAGCGTGACAAGCCCGAGGAGCGAAGCGTCCATTGGCATCCGGAAAGAACGGGCTTCTGGCTTTGCACAGTGCAAATGCACGCAATCACCTCATTTGGTCCTGGCCTGCAGCACGCAGGTTATTGCGAAGGATGAGCAAGGACGGCCCTTCTTTTTTCCATCGCTCTTGGAGTTCGTCTGTGGTTCGGAACGGCGTCATGTACGCGGCGCCAAGGACAATATCAATGTCGCCGTCGCCGTCCAGATCGCCGATGCCCATTGTCAACCAGCGCCCGCGCTCGCAATCGGTGAATGTATGAGCGTCAAACACCATGTTCCCGCGGTTTTCGAGGTACACGAAGCTTTCTTCCGGGCAGCGGTGGTAATCAGGGAAAAACGATATCGCCGCGATGTCCAGATCGCCGTCTTCATCGAAGTCAGCGGCTTTGACGTCATAGGCGCCGTTGAGCGGGTAAAAGAACGCCTCGGTGAAACTCCATTTCCCGTCGTTCAAATAAATGCGGATGCCGTGATAGCGTTTCGGCGGGCAATCGAAATCGCCCATGTCGCCATTCGCGGTCAGAATATCCAGGTGGCCGTCGCGATTGAAATCTATCAGTTGCATTCCGACGTTTCCCCATGTGGGCGAGTGCTTGATTGGCCGAAGCTCGGTGAAGTCGCCGTTACCTTCATTGCGATAGATACAGACCCCTTCTTTGGCTTGGGCAACCAATGCAACGATGTCCAGTTTGCCGTCCTTGTTGTAGTCAACCAAACCGCACCGAGTTGGCCCGGGCTTGTCCAACAAAACATGTTCCTCGTAGCCTGAGCTGCCCATGTTTTCGTACCATGCCAGCTTTCCTGAAACGCCCGTCAGGTTGCCGTAACTGCATACCACGATGTCAGGCGCACCGTTGCCTGTAAGGTCGCCGACAGCACATTCAATCGGGCGCACCAAACCAGTTATGACATCCCGCACCGGGACGAATTGGACACCTCTGCGCGTCAACAGTGTTATTCTGCCCAACGGGCGGTCATCGGGCACGACCATCCCGATCTGCGTGGCAAGCCAACTGCCGTCCGGCAACTGGATCAAGTCCGTCAGAGTACTGTCCACCTTTGTGCTGGCCATGCCCTTGCCGTTCTTGTTCAGGACGTCCAAGCTGCGCGTAAGAGCATTGCCGACGTAAATCTGCTGTGTCTCAGGGTCTATTTTGACCATTGTTGCGTAACAGATTTGCCGGCGGTATTGCGGGTCTTCAACGGCAAACAGCTTCAAGTCGCGGCGAATCGGCGCACGAGGCCCTTGCGGAATCGCCTTCACCGGCGCTGTCTGAAAGTAATACTCCCAAACCAACCGCCACTGAGCAAGCGCCTCGCGTTCTTCTTCGGACCTTGACGGGTCCAACTCCGACATCCGCGCGTTTCTGTGCATCAGCGGGAAAACGTGTTTCCGCCATGTGGCTGAGTCGTGCTCGTCCGGTTTCGGCTGAACATGGCAAACAGAACAGTACCGTGCTGAAAGCTCGTGTCCGCGTTCCATGTCGGTTTGCTTTCCGCTCTTGGCGGATTCTTCACCGGCACAAGCCGGCCTGACCAAAAACAGCAACGGCAAACTCGACGCAAGAAGAGCCACAGCAAACCGAATTGCCTTCACTGCAAGAGTGCGCACGCCCGTCCCAATGAAAACAGCCTTGTTCATCGCACCAGCGTTTCAACCTTGCCATCATTTAAAACTCTGATTTCACCCGCGCCGGGCGGAACAGCGCTTTCCGTGACACGGCCCCCCGGCCAGCGGACTTGAACGCCTGTGGGCGTTGACGGACAACCCATCACCAGCACGGGACTGTCCTGCGACCAATAGCCGCTGCCGCCGTGCACCTCCCGAGCCGGACCCCACTTGTCGCCAAACCGCAGCCTCACAACAGCCCCGATCCCGCACGGATTCCCTTGGGCAGGCTGTATCCGGACTCGCAAACCGGCTTTCACCGACGCATTCTGAAAAAGCTTTGTCTGGCCGTTGTTCTGGGTCACAGCGAGATCGACCCGCCCATCCCCGTCAAAATCGCACAACGCAGCGCCGCGCTGCTCGCCGTACACAGTCACGCCACAGTCCTGACCTGGAACAGGCTCCAGGTTTCCACTGCCGTCGCCACGCAGCCAAAGCCCGCGCCCCGAATCGTACCGCGAGGTGTCGAGGTCAACGCCGAAAAAGTTCTGGCTCAGAAACACATCCTCATTGCCGTCGGCGTCAGCATCACCGACGCAAACTCCAAACGCCGGGGCGAATTGCGCTTCGCGCGGGAGCAGGTGCACCTCGAAATGGCTGCCTCTGTTCAGGAAAACCGTCGATTCCACCCACAGCGCTTCGTGCACTTTCGCGTCGGCGCGCCATCCTCCCAGCACATGGTCAATCCCAGATGTTGACCATGAGTGATGAGTCGGGAAACGTTCTCCAATTTGCGGCAGCGCGCGCATCACTGCGTCCAGCATCCGCTCCGGACAAAACTGTTTGAGCTCGGGAACAAAATGGGTTTCAAACAGCTCGATGGTGCCGTCCTTGTCAAAATCTCCGAAGTACACCCGGAGCGGTGCGCTGCGCCAGCGCTCGTATCTGGTGTTTTGGCCCCAATTCGAAGCGAGCAGATCGAGCCGCCCGTCGTTGTCGAGGTCGCCCGCGCATACGCCGTTCCACCAGCCGGTCAATTGTCCAAGGTTCGTCAAAACAACTCCGCAGAGCACAGCTTTGCCGTCGGCGAATTTGAGTTGCGGGTTTTGCATGCTGGCTCGAGATGCGATTGCGACCGGCGCATCCCACCTGCTCAGTTTTCCCTTGTCATTTCTCAGAATGACCAGCGGCCCCCATTCACAGGCCAAAACCAGCTCCGGCCAGCCATCGCCAGTCAGGTCTGTCCAGACCGCTCCGCTGACCAACGCCTCCGGCAATTCCCGCGTATTCGCGTCATCCAGTGCAAACCCATCCCCTGTGCCCTTGAGAACAACCGACCGAACTGGCACGGGATATTTTCCGCCAATTACACGAGCGCCGATGAACAGGTCCAGCTTGCCATCACAGTTGTAATCGGCGACGGCCAACGGCCCGTAAGCCGGTTCACCCAAACCAAGAACGGGCACCGTCCCACTCGCGCCGAGCCGCACCACGCCGGGTCCATTGGTGGAACAATCTTCGTAGTTCGAGAACGCCATCAATAATTCGCCCTGCTGCAGCCCGGCCATTCCGGCGGTGTCCCTGTCAACCGGCGCCGACAACGCCGGGCTTGTCACCCGTTCGACCTTGAGCCCGGGCGAAATCCGATAAACGCATGTCTGACCGCCCCGGCCGCTTCCGATGACCAACTCGTCGCGGCCGTCTTTGTCGATGTCCCACCATGCCACTCCGGGGCCGAGCTTGCCGAGCTTGCGCGAAAGCAGAGGCTGGCGCTCAAAATCGTCATACGAAGCGTCACGGTGCGCGTGGCCGAGCTTGTCGCTCACATCCACAAAGCGAATTTGCGCCGCGGCTGCCAGATTCTGTGCGGCTGGCTGGTCAGGAGCCTTCTTTCGGGTTCTCATGGAAGCCATTTCTGAGGGCGAAGATTCAGGGCTTGGCTCGGCGATCTCCATGAGGTGGTTTGGCAGGACATTTGAAATGACAGTCAAGACTCCGCTTGGCCATTCAACTTGCACTTTGAGTGACTCTGCTGTCCCAACAGCAAAAGTGCGCTGTGCCTGGTCGGACGAACAATACCGGCCGCCGCAAACGATCACCTGGCTCTGGGTCACCGGTCCGCCAGTGACTGTAATCCGCGCGCCAATGCCCGCCGTGTTCGGAGGCCGGCCACGGAGCCTGATGCCGACCCGCGGCGCTGAGGAATCATTTCGGTACAGGGCCGCTGCATGGTTCAGATTGTTGACCGCGAGATCAAGGTCGCCGTCATTGTCCAGATCGGCAAGGCAAATGCCCTGCGAAATCGTGGTTTGATCAAACCCCCATTCGTGGCCGCACTCGATGAATCTGAGGTTGCCCATGTTGCGGAACACAATGTTGGGCGTGTAAAGGGGC
>JARYMD010000323.1 GCA_029907285.1 Verrucomicrobiota bacterium
GTCGAGATTACCCGCGCTGGGGGCGGGCTCTTCAGGCAAGTACTCGTCAACCGCACAAATCCCTTTCCTCATGGCAACGCATGGCTCAACGGCAACCCAATCGACGGTGTGGACCTCGCAGGCACCCTGCTCGAAGAGGAAAGCCACGGCGCCGCTACACGCGAAACCGCCAGGTTCATCGGCGAACCCGAGATAGCTGAATCGGACCGTTCGCCCCACGCGATCACAATCAGATGGGCCACAGCCCAACCGTCGGACAGCACAGCCGAGTTCGCGGCATTCTATCCGCCGTACACCGATCGCGTTTCGGACACGAACCTTGTCACACAACACGTGATCACCCTGACGAATCTTCTGGCTCACACGCCGTACCATTGGCGCGTTCAATCCAGCGCACCCGACAAGAACCCAGCCATCTCGCGGGACAAAACCATCTGCACCCTGCCCCTTAAGCAAAACCTGCTTGCCAACCCGGGCTTCGAACAGGGCACAGGCCCAAGCCCACGCAGCACAATACCTGGATGGAACAAGACAGGCGCATTAGACATGCGATTGTCAGATGGGACGTGGTTCTGGGGCGTTCCGCCGCGAACTGGCAACTGGCTTGTCGAAGGCGCCGCGAACGCCTCTTCGTCAGAAGGTTATCTTTACCAACGCGTCAAAGTAACCCGCGGCACCGACTACACATTCAGCGCATGGATCACCACATGGATGCGCGAAAACGACACCTGGAAATATGATGTCTGGAACGATCGCAACCGCCTGATCCATGTCCGTCTCGGAATTGACCCCACCGGCGGGACAAATCCCACTGCAACATCAGTCCGCTGGACACCCAGAAACTATAGTCACCTGGATTACAGCAACCTCGCCATAGTCACTGCCGCACTCGCCGACTACATCACCGTGTTCATCGCAATGCAGGGCCAGGGCGGACAATGGCACCTGTACGGCGTCGATGATTGCGTCCTCACTGAGACTCAACTCCCACCGCCCAGACTCGTCAACGCAGCCTTCGAACAGGATTGCGCATTCGCTTTCACGATCCTCAGCGCCCCCGCCAAAACCAACAACATCGACGTTTGCACAGAATTGGGCCAATGGTCATCCCTTGCCACCGTCGTCAATGCAACAGGCCAAACAAGATTCCGAGACATCACAACCCCGCCCGCAGCACAAAGGTTCTACCGTGCCGTCTTGCCATGAACCGAAGCTTTTCCACAAGTTCGTGATGCCTGGCCTGTTGTTTTCGGCCGCCAGTCTTGGCAGATTCGGGAAGTCTGTGGCGGCTGCATAGATTTGTGCGGCATAATTGTCCAATGAAAACGATCAGGTTCGGAATTGTCGGTGCAGGGATGATGGGCCGCGAATTTGCCAGCGCGGTCGCCAGATGGTGTCACATGCTGGACGTGGACCTTCGTCCCGAGATCGTGGCCGTGGCAACAAGAAGCGCGTCCCCGTTCGACTGGTTCCGGGCGCACTTCCCATCGATAAAGCAATACACACACGATTACCACGAACTCATCGCAAACGATGAAGTGGATGCGATCTATGCTCCGGTGCCGCATCATCTACACAAAGAAGTCTGCTGCGCGGCACTCGCCGCCCGCAAACACCTGCTTGCAGAAAAACCGCTGGGCATTGATCTCACTGCAAATGCCGCCATCCTGAACGCGTGGAAACAATGCCCTGACGTGCTCCTGCGTGTCGCCTCGCAATGGGCGTTTTTCCCGGGCGCACAGCGTGTCTGCGATGCCATCGAGCACGGAGCATTCGGCCGCATCATTGAGGTCAACACCGGCTTTTTGCACTCCGGCGATCTCGACCCCAACCGGCCGATGAACTGGAAACGGCAGATCGAGTTCAACGGTGAATACGGTGTTCTGGGCGACCTCGGCATCCACGCCTGTTTCATCCCGTTCCGTGCCGGTTGGCTGCCGCGCAACGTTCGCGCCATACTCTCAAAAATCGTGTCCGAACGCCCCAACGCCAATGGTGGACGCAGCCCGTGTCTAACGTGGGACAACGCCACGTTGCTCTGCGAAACGAGAGACAATTCCGATGGAACCCACTTTCCACTCACACTAAGAGCGCACCGCATCGCGCCCGGCGAAAGGAATTCATGGTACATCGAAGTGTACGGAACACGCGCATCCGCCAGGTTTTCCACCCGTGACCCGAAAGCGCTTGAATGGCTCGAGTACACCGGCGGCGAGCAAATCTGGGGACGAATCCAGACCGGGTACGAAACCGCATTCAGGACAATCACAGGACCAAATTTCGAATTCGGGGCAACAGACGCATTGCTCCAAATGATTGCGGCATTCCTGGTCGAACTTGTGCGCGGCGCGCCTCCGCGCAAGTTCGCGGGATGCATGCGGCCCGAAGAAACCGCCGTCGCACACCGGCTCTTCACCGCCGCACTGAAATCTCATGCGAACTCAACTGTCGAACTTGTAGAAGCGTGAGAAGAACTCATATTCTGAGCCTGGCACGATCACCCACCAGCTCGGCCGGCGAACTGGCACGACTCCTGGCATCGTGTCGCCCCGTTGCCAGCATGACTACAGGGCCACATTTGCACGATCGCATCGCCACTGTGATTCAAAGACGGGTGCTCCACATGCAGGGCGCAATGAGTTCTCATTCACCGCAGAACAGATAGAACAATCGCGGCCAAAAAGAAGTCACACGGAGACCGATCGGCCGTCTGCCTGGCACTCAACGCGCCGATCCAGTTTTCATCTTATTAATCGATTCTGCCTTGAAACGTTTCCGAGTCCTTGTCGTGCCATGCGATGCACCTTGCGGATGTCGTAGTACACTCGCCGCCAGAAATACGCCTGTTCGCCGCCAGCTTCCAGATTGTTGAACTCCGCAGTCACCGCCTCCTCGAAGATTCCACGCGATTCGTCGGAAAAATCCCCAGCACTGGTCCGGGGCCAGAAGTGCGCCGGATCGAGTCGTCCGAGCCAGCAGCGTCCCAACTCCGTTACCTTCCGGCCTGCAGAAACCAGGCAGGCGTAACCAAAGAGCCGGTACCAGAGCTGTCTTCCCTCCTGCGAAGTCGGATCGAGCAGGAGCCGTTTCAACTCGGCCTTGCGCGCGGCCTCATCCATAATTAGGCCGCTGTGGAACATCGGCCAGTTCGCCTCGTTACCAAGAACGTAAGTCGGTCGTTCGCCGCAGTGCGCTCTACTGCAGTTGATAGCTTACAAAGGCGACCTTCTTGCTGTCCGGCGACCACGACGGGACGTTGATGGTGCCTTGACCGCCGAATAACTTGGCCAACACCTCCGGTTTGCCACCATCGACAGACATGATGCGCAGGGTCACGTCCTGATTTGCCGGATGGCCCTTAACATCAGGCGCATAGGAGAGAAAAACTATCCAGCGACCGTCGGGTGATGGATGCGGAAACCAGTTGTTGAATTCGTCGGTTGTAAGCTGGGTCGGATTCGAGCCGTCGGCTCCCATCCTCCAAATCTGCATCGTGCCGGTGCGTTCGGAATTGAAGTAGATAAACCGTCCATCCGGCGAATAGTCGGGTCCGTCGTCAAGCCCAGGCGCGCTTGTAAGGCGGGTCTCGTTCCCGCCTTGGACGGGGATTGTATAGACGTCGAATTGGCCATTGCGTTCCGCGCAATAGGCCAGAGTTGCACCATCGGGCGACCAGCCGTGCCAATAGGAAGGGCCCAGCGCCGTCACACGGCGCGGCATCCCACCTGACACCGGCACGGTGTATATGATCGAGCGTTTTTCCTCCGACTGATCACTGATAGCGAGCTGCTTGCCGTCGGGAGAGAAGCCATGGTCATTGTTGCAGCGGACAGCAAAGCCGGTGTCGATGCGCTGTGGCACGCCCCCCTGCACCGGGAGGCGGTACAAAAGCCCCCCGCTATTGAATACAAAGTATACACCGTTGGGCGACCAGTTCGGAGCTTCGATGTGGTTGGTCGTGCAATACACGGCACGCCGGTCTTTGGATGCGATTGTCACCGTCTCGAGGGTGCTGATGAGGACCGGGTTGGTGTTCGTGAGACTCCCGACATCCAAGTTGACCTCTGAAAACACCGCAGTCTCGAGCGTCTTGTTGTCGTGCGCGCAAACCCCGAGGCCCACATAGAATGGGTCGCGCAAAACCAAACGAAAAGCGCCGCCTGCCGGTCGCCATGCCCGGCCATCGGTTGTGACCGAGATCGACACGTATCGGCCGATCTTTTCGATCCGCATGCCACGAGGCGCCGAGGTGTTTGCTTGAATCTCCCAAGTGCGACCTCCTTTTGTTTCGCGGCACTGGAGCGATGCCAAACCGTCGCCGTGCAGTGCTGCGTCTGCGTATGCAGAATCCGAATCCAGGCTCTGGCGGACGATCAGACATGCCTTCCGGTGTGCGTTTCCGCCGGGCTTGGCAAAAGACATGAGCGCAGACAGCTTCACGTCGCCAGACGCTTGTTTCCACACGAAATGGAATGCATCGGTATCAAACCACATGTTTTCGCCGCCGCCTGTGACCGTGTAGGTCCGAGTGGCAGAATCATACCATGCCCCACCGGGCCGGCCACAAGCGCCAATGTCCTGATGCCCTGTGAACAAGCCAAGATGCGCAACCTGATCTCCGGCAAAGGCCGAGAAAACAAGGCTGCTGCATAACAGCGCGCTGAACAAAGCCGCCGCGCCGTGGTGGCACACCTCGCTGCCCTGGGCTCGCGCCGCTGAAACTGTCCGGATGATTCTCATTTCATTCGTGCCGACGGGGAACATCGTCTGCACCGGACCGGTGCGCACAACGCACACCGGCCCAGTGAACACCAAAACAAGTCAGTGCTATGGATAAAAGAGAGTCCTCCCGTTTGCAATCCTAAACCGGTTCGCCCAAGACCTGTGCCTGCTTCCCTTGCAGCCTGCCAGCCAACATGCTTGCCTGGCCTGTGTCCGCCAGATCGCAAAATACTTCAACCGCTCCCCCGACCAGCTCAGTCCAAAAGCCCTAGCCCGGAAATCTCACCGGCCCCCCTCGGATTCGCCCATTCCTTCATCCCGCTGCGATTTCCCGTGCCCGCATATTTCCCAGCCTCGCGTAGCCAGAACCAAAGTCGCCCAATGGGTAACGCCCCGGCTCTTGCACCCCCGGACCTTCAGCCACGCCGGGCTGGGGAATATGCCCTGCGACTCCGTCGCTGGAAAGAGCGCGCT
>JARYMD010000324.1 GCA_029907285.1 Verrucomicrobiota bacterium
AGAGCCTGCACCACTGCAAAGTCTTGCAGCCGGACCGCCCCCATTGCCAGTGCCCCAAAAGACACCGCGCCAACCACCAATCCAACTGTCGCCCGTTCCAACCACTTGTCAGCTTTCTCAAGGTCCATGATTCCCGATGCTCTTGCTGCGGCTAATCTGGTGTTTTTTGGCTACTGTTCGATTCGTTCGACTGTGTTCTCGAGCACGCCGAGGGTCCCAATGCTGATTCTGACGGTGTCGCCGGGCTGTAACGTGAACTCCGGCGGCGGAACAATGCCAGTGCCAGTCAAAAGCACAACTCCGTTGGGGAACTTCTGGCATCTGAAAAGATGTTTTATGAGGTCATCGAGCCGCCGTTGCATCCGCCCAATCTCAACCGAGCCGCTGAAAACCACCGTTTCGCCCCGGCGAACCGTCATTTCTATTCGCCATGCCCGCACTGTGGCCTCGTCGGCTCCCAACACAATACCGGGGCCTATGGCACACGATTTGTCGTATATTTTCGCCTGCGGGAGATAAAGCGGATTCTGGCCTTCAATGTCCCTTGCGCTGACGTCATTCCCGATAGTGTAACCGACGACCCGTCCTCTTGAATGGCACACGATGGCCAGCTCGGGTTCGGGCACCGTCCAGCGTGAGTCGGCTCTGATACCGATGCTGCCCTGATGTCCAACGACCTTCTCGGCGACCGACTTGAAGAACAGCTCCGGCCGGTCCGCCTTGTAAACCCGATCGTAGCAACTGGCATTGGCGGGCGACTCTTCCATCCTTGCCGCTCGACTGGGCTGGTAAGTCACGCCCGCGGCCCAGACCTCCTGTCGCTCGACCGGACACAAAAGGCGGAAAAACCCCGGCTGCCGTTGTTCGGGTTTTGCTCCACTGATGAGTGCTCGTAACCACGGCTCGGCTTCGTCCATTTCCAGGACAGATGTCAGCGACGTAACACCACAACTGCTGAGGTCAAGAACAGACCCGTCGTCGTGCAAAAGGCCGACGTGCACTCCGCCCGTCCAAACTTTAAACCGACACAAACGCAATAGCATGGGCACAATTCAACACAACTATCGGTTCCCTCGACAAAGATGAAAAGTCACTTTTCCACGCCTTTCACGCGCAAGCGCACACCCCAGATCAGGCCGGTTGCCACGCTGGTGCCTTTAAGTTTCGGCCCCGAACCAATCAGGTGCCAGATATTATGGCGTCCAATCGTCGGCTGTGCTCTTCAAGGCTCAGGTTGCCACCCTCGATTGTCATCCAACCGTTGTATCCAACAGCCTCAAGCGCGGCCCTGACCACTGGCCATCGTACGCTTCCATCCCGGATGTTGACGAATTCGCCTTCGCCTTTTGGGTCCGATTGATTCAACTTGAAATCTTTGACGTGGCATTTGGCCAGCAGGCCGCCCAAACAAAGTATCCATTCCTCAGGCCTTTCATATTTCACGTGGTTGCCGATGTCAAAGTATGCCTTGACCCACGGGCTCTTGAACGATGCCACAAAATGCCTGAAAACGGCCGGGCGAACCCAGAGGTTGTTCCACACGTTCTCCAATGCAATAACAACGCCGCATTTCTCAGCCAGAGGGATCAGTCTGTTGACTGCTTCCCGCGAAGTGTCCGTGGCGTGATTGTGCGCTTCAATGTAATCGCGGTACGGCGTGTTGTCCCCGTAAACCACGCGCGTTAAATGGCCTGTTTTCTCGTCGAACTCGATTTGGAACTCCCACGGCCGGGGCATTCTCATTCCGCCGATCCTGCATGGCACCAGCAGGACCGCGTCTGCGCCGTAAGCTTGCGCGGCCCGAATAGCGTCTTCTGTGACCTTGTAACTTGCATCGGCTTTAGCGCTGTCGCGGCTGTTGAACTCGGCCCAACCGCGCATTACCGAATGAACCCGCATCCCGAGCTTTTCGGCTGCAGCCCGGCATTTTTCCGCGTCTGCCTGTGGTTGCGGATATGCCTCGACACCGTCGAACCCGGCGTCTTTGAGCTTTCTGAAGTCGGCCTCGGTCGGCTTATCGATGATCATAGCCTTCTTGAGTTTGGTCTTGAACTGAGATTCTGCGGCTTGCACCCGCGCGGTTGAAAAGCCGGGCGCAAACCCCGCGAGCGTTGTAGCGGCAGCCGACAGTCCGATGAAACTTCTGCGATTCAGTTTTGCTGTCATAGACGGTTCTCTGATCAAATCCACACGACAGACTTCAGAGTAACGATTACCCTGGGCAAATGCACGCGCAATGTCTTTCTGTTCTCACACCAAGGCCACAGCCCTGGTGTGAGAACAGAGAGGCTCAGCCCGGTGAAGCGAGAACAGGAAGACCGACCTTGGTGAGATTACCGGGCCGGGCATGAGGCTGATTTCTGGTTCTGAAAACAGCGAAACGGCGTACAGGGCGCAAACTTCTTGCGAGGCGTTCTGCCAGTGTTGATTCAAGGGCCAGATGCCACAGTTGGACGTTGTCTGCGTCGGCTCCAGGATGACGTCTCAAAACAGCCTTGACCTCCGCGTCCAGTTGTTGCGAGTGACGCAGCGGGGCGGTTGTTCTTCATGTTGGCGTTCAGCGGGATTTCACGCTATGATTGGGCCATGACTGAACGGACAGCACGACTTCGCCGAGAAAGCCTTGACGCGCGAGCGTCAATTTCACCCGAACGCGCTCAACTTGTCACACGGTTTTACAAGGAGAACAACGGCCGCTACTCGGTCCCTGTGATGCGCGCCATGTGTTTTCTCGAGCTTTGCAGGTCCAAGACAATTTACATCGGCGAAGGCGAACTCATTGTCGGCGAACGGGGCCCCCAGCCCAAAGCCGTCCCAACGTTTCCCGAGCTTACATGCCACAGTCTCGAGGACCTCGAAATCCTCAACACACGCCCGAAAGTCAGTTATCACGTCGATGATGAATGTTTCAGGATATACAAAGACGAGATCATCCCTTATTGGCGGGGTCGGTCGCTGCGGGACAGAATCTTTTCCGAACTCGATCCGGAATGGCACAGGGCTTACTCGGCGGGCTTGTTCACCGAGTTTATGGAACAACGCGCACCGGGTCACACCGTGCTCGATGACAAGATTTACTCGAAGGGCATGCTCGATTTCAAACGCGACATCGCAACCGCAATGGCGCGTCTAGATTTCGTGAATGACCCTGAGGCTTACGAGAAGCTCCAGGCGCTCAAGTCATTCGACATCGCCTGCGACGCGCTCATCGCATTTGCAGAACGGCATGCTGCGCTTGCTCGCCAGCTCGCACAACGCGAGTCAGACCCGCGCAGGCGCGCAGAACTGCTCAAGATCGCCGAGGTCTGTTCGCACGTGCCCGCTCATGCTCCGCGCGATTTCCACGAAGCCTTGCAATACTATTGGTTCTGTCATTTGGGCGTGATCACGGAACTTAACGGCTGGGATTCGTTCAACCCCGGCCATCTTGATCAGCATCTTCTGCCTTTCTACGAACGCGGCCTGGCCGAAGGAACGCTCACAAAGGAGTCGGCGCGCGAGCTTCTCGAGTGCTTTTTCATCAAGTTCAACAACCACCCCGCGCCGCCGAAGGTCGGAGTCACCGCGGCGGAAAGCGCCACTTACACCGATTTCGCAAACATCAATATCGGCGGCCTGCTCCGCGATGGCACTGACGGCTCGAACGAACTCTCGCACATGCTCCTCGACATCGTCGGGGAAATGCACCTGCTTCAGCCCAGCACCAACATCCAGCTCTCGCCCAAAACACCGGACCGTCTGCTCAAACATGCGCTCCGCGTCATACGGCACGGATACGGTTTCCCGTCCATTTTCAACGCCGACGCTGTGGTTCAGGAACAGTTGCGGCAGGGGAAAACCTTGGAGGACGCCCGCGCCGGCGGGTGCAGCGGATGCGTCGAAGTCGGCGCTTTCGGGAAGGAAGCGTACATTCTGACCGGTTACTTTAACATGCCCAAGTGCCTCGAACTGGCGTTGCACAATGGCGTCGATCCGATGACCGGCCAGCAGCTTGGGCCGCGCACTGGCGATCCGGCCTCGTTCACGTCTTTCGAACAGGTGTTCGAGGCGTGGCGCACCCAATTCCGCCATTTCCTCGAGGTCAAACTGCGCGGCAATCAGATCATCCAACGGATGTACGCCACGCTCATGCCCGCGCCGTTTCTCAGCGTGCTGATCGACGACTGCATCGCCAAGGGCCGCGACTACAACGCAGGCGGCGCGAGATACAACAACACTTACGTGCAATTTGTCGGGTTGGGCAGTCTCACTGATTCGCTCAGCGCGCTGCGAGAGGTGTGTTTCGAATCGGGACATTCAAATCGCTCCGGCCACGAGCCAATCATGAATCTCGAAAAGAAACTTTCGCTGCCTGAATTTGTCCAAGTGCTCGACGGCGACTTCCATGGCCACGAGCAATTGCGTCAGCATGTCCTCAATCGGGTTCCAAAATACGGAAACGACGATGACCGGGCCGACAGCCTTGCGGTGCGCGTGTTCAACACGTGCTTCGAGGCATTGGACGGCCGACCCGACACCAAGGGCGGCGTTTATCGGGTCGAAATGCTGCCCACAACCTGCCATGTGTATTTTGGCAGTGTGACCGGCGCACTCCCCGACGGCCGTTTGGCGCATCGTCCTTTGAGCGAGGGCATCAGTCCGGTTCAAGGCGCAGACCGCCGCGGCCCAACAGCCGTGATCAGGAGCGCAGCCAAGCTGGATCACATCAAGGCCGGCGGCACGCTTCTCAACATGAAACTCACGCCCGCATTGGTCGAAACGGACGACGGCCTTGACAAATGGGCGGCGCTGATCCGGACCTACTTCAAGATGGACGGCCACCATGTCCAGTTCAATGTGGTCCGCGCAGAAACATTGCGCGCAGCACAGGCAAGCCCGGATGAGTATCGCGATCTGATCGTTCGTGTGGCTGGTTACAGCGACTACTTTTGTGATCTGCCGCCTGACTTGCAGGAGGAAATCATTGCGAGGACCGAACACGCAGCCTTTGCTGGACCGGCGTAACAGTGCCGGGCTTGTCAACGGCGTGACGGGTTTGTCATGCCAACGGCTTCACGCGTCCGCCGCGGTTTGTAGTCCGGCCTTTAGGCGGCCTTGAATTGAGCAGTCATTGTGCAGTCACCCCTTTGAACGTTTTACGTTGAGCGTTGAACGTTGAACGTTCCCTGA
>JARYMD010000325.1 GCA_029907285.1 Verrucomicrobiota bacterium
ATCCTTGCCCGGCTGAGCTCCGGGTGGTTCGTTGTACTGGAAGACGGTTTTGCCATCGACTTTCACGGTCACGCTGTTGCCTTGGACGATGATTTCCTGTGTCCACCATTGATTATCTTTGCAAGCGGCGAACCCAACATTCACCAGTCCGTAAAGACTGCCGGTCTTGATCCAGTCGCTGTGACTGACGTTGACCTGCGATTCGAACCCATACTTCGGCCAGCCCGATTCCTGGTATCGGGTGTGGAAGTAAATGCCGCCGTTTGACCCGGGCTCGGTCATCACCTCAACTTTCAAGTGAAAGTTCTTAAAAGGCTTGCCATCCCCTTCGTAGAACAGGTGACACCGCTCCCCCCGGGCGACAAGGGCGCCATCTTCAATCTTCCAGGTGCTTGTATTTTCCTTGGCCATTTTCCAGCCATTGAAGGTTTTGCCGTCGAACAGACTGACGAAACCTTCCTCGGTCTCAGCCGCGGCCATTCGCACCGTGCCTGCCAACGCAAAAACAAAAGCCATCAATAGAATCTTTTTCATGCCCACAGGCTAAGACAATTCTTCTTCCGCGCCAAGCGCGAAAAATCGATCCAAGATTAACGCACATCGCACTCATTCTGGACTGCGCGGGTTTTGCAGGGCACAATGCGGCTGCAAAGAAGACAAACCTGACATGAGCAAGAAACCCGTCCGAATCGCGGTCACAGGCGCAGCAGGCCAGTTGGGTTATGCACTTGTGTTTCGCATTGCCGCCGGCGACGTCTTCGGTCCTGACCAACCGATCGTTTTGCAGCTTGTCGAGATCGAACAGGCCATGCCGTCACTGGCCGGGGTCACGATGGAACTCGAGGACTGCGCGTTCCCATTGCTGAAAAGCGTGATCGCAACTTCGGACCTTGCGAAGGGCTTTGAGGGGGTCAATTGGGCGTTGTTGGTTGGCAGCGTTCCGCGAAAGGCGGGCATGGAACGCAAAGATTTGCTGGGGATCAACGGACGAATCTTCGTGAACCAAGGCCGCGCCATTCAACACCATGCGGCCGGCGATGTGCGGGTTCTTGTTGTTGGCAACCCGTGCAACACAAACTGCCTGATCTGCATGGCCAATGCGCCGGACATTCCGCGGGAGAGGTTCTTTGCAATGACCCGCCTTGATGAGAACCGCGCCAAGGCGCTGCTTGCCCGGAAAGCGGGCGTGGAAATCACCTCGGTGACAAACGTCACAATCTGGGGCAACCACTCGGCGACGCAGTACCCCGATTTCATCAACGCGCGCATCAGTGGCAAACCGGTGATCGATGTGATACACGATCGAGCATGGCTCGAGCGCGAGTTTATCAGCTCTGTTCAACAGCGTGGCGCAGAGATCATCAGAGCCCGCGGCAGTTCAAGCGCCGCCAGCGCCGCAAATGCGGTGATTGACACTGTCAGGTCTCTGGTTTACCCGGCTGAACCCGGCGACTGGCACAGTGTCGCAGTGTGTTCCGACGGCAGTTACGGCGTCGAGCCCGGACTGATCTGCTCGTTTCCGGTGATGCACGACGGCGTGCGCTGGCAGATTGTCAAAGGATTGGAGATCGACGAGTTCAGCCGGAGCAAGATCGATGCTTCAGTGGCCGAGCTGAAGGCCGAGCGCGCCATGGTAGCAGACCTTCTCGGGCGTGGGACCAAATAGTCTGTCAGAGAATTGCTGCTCTATTATGAAACGTCGAGAGTTCCTTGGGATGGCCGGAGTAACTGGCTGCGGTTTGGCCTTTGGCGCGTCAGCCGCATGTTTTGGTGCGGAGAAGGGAAAGAGCGGTGTGACACCGGCGCTTGGAGCGGAGGATTTGCCGACTGGCAGTGCGCCGCCGCCGGTGCCGTGCCCACATTTCCCCAGCCGTCTGCACGCATTTGTTTGGAGGAACTGGCAGCTTGTGCCAGCGGAGCGGATGGCTGCCGTGGTTGGGGCTACTCCTGCGCAGATCATGGCGGTTGGCGAAGCCATGGGCCTTGGATCACAACCGCGGATCACAAGGGATCGCATGAAAAGGTTCGCACTCACGGTGATCCGACGGAACTGGCATCTGCTGCCATACCCACAGCTTCTGGAGCTGCTCGGTTGGTCCGCAGACGAACTCGCTTTTGCTCTTAGGGAAGACGATTTTTTGTTCATCAAGCTCGGCAGTTTGAAACCGAGATGTGACAGGATTACCTGGGAGGAACCCGCCGAAGCCACACGCGCTATGGAACGGCAAATCGCCGAGACTGTCAGGCGCGAGTTGGGCCGATTGGACGCCGTGCATGGCGAGGATTTGTTCGGTTTTGTTGCAAAGCTGTCCGCGGGAGGTCCAGAGGCCAAACCATCGTCGAGCGGGCGCGATTTGCGGTTCTGTTATTCGTACTTTGCGTTGTACGGCGATCCGGTGCTTGACCGCGAGGCCGATCCTTACCCGGAAGGTTACTTGGCGCGGCTTGCTGCTGCGGGTGTTACCGGGGTTTGGCTCCAAGGGGTGCTTTACAAACTGGCCGCTTTTCCATGGCAACCAGCTCTGAGTGGCGGCAGCAAAGAACGGTTGCAGAACCTGCGGCGGCTTGTGGCGCGGGCGAATCGGCACGGCATCAAAGTGTTTCTTTATCTCAACGAACCGCGTGCGATGCCGTTGCGTTTCTTTGAAGACCATCCTGCGCTCAAAGGGGTTGTGGAGGGCGATCACGCGGTTCTTTGCACCAGCGTGCCCGAGGTCCAGGAATACATGGTGCGGGCCGTGTCCACAATTTGCGAGGAAGTGCCCGAGTTGGGCGGTTTCTTCACAATCACAGCATCTGAAAACCTGACCAACTGCTGGTCGCATCATCACGGCGAAGGCTGTCCGCGGTGTGGTCGGCGTGCGCCTGCGGAAGTCATTGCGGAGGTCAACGGACTTGTAGCTCGCGGGATTCGGCGGTCCGGTTCGAAAGCGCGGTTGATTGCATGGGACTGGGGCTGGAACGATTCATGGGCGCAAGAGATCATTCGGCTTCTGCCACCAGAGGCCAGCTTGATGAGCGTCAGCGAATGGAGTCTCCCAATTGAACGAGGCGGTGTGAAAGGCGATGTTGGCGAGTACAGCATTTCGTCGATTGGCCCGGGGCCGCGTGCAAAGCGGCATTGGGAGATGGCAAGGAAGCGGGGGTTGCGAGCGATCGCCAAAATCCAGGCTGGCAACACATGGGAATTGTCGGCCGTGCCGTATATTCCGGCGCTTGAAAACGTGGCGGTTCATGCTGCCAACCTGCGTCAGGCCGGCGTTGATGGCCTGATGCTTGGGTGGACGTTGGGCGGATACCCGTCGCCGAACATCGAGGTTGTTGCAGAGTGCATGGCCGGGAAGCTGCCTCAGGATGCCATGCGCACTGTTGCTGAACGCCGAGTCGGCAAACGCCTTGCGTCCCTCCTGGTCGAAGCATGGACAGCATTCAGCAAAGCGTTTTCAGAGTTCCCGTTCGACACCGCCGTTTTGTACAACGGCCCGCAGCAGCTCGGCCCGGCAAATCTTTTGTGGGCGCAGCCGACCGGCTATCGCTCAACCATGACAGGTTTCCCTTACGACGATCTGGACGGGTGGCGAGGGCGGTATCCGGCTGAGGTTTTTGCAAATCAGTTCGACAAAGTCGCAGACGGGTTCAACAACGCAATTGCCCGGTTGCGCGAAAAGGCCGCCAGTGTGGATGCAACGCGCGCGCAAATGCAGGCGCTCGAAGACGAGTTGCGCGTGGCTGAAGCCGCAGCAATACATTTCAAGAGCGCCGCTAATCAGGCGCGCTTCGTGGCGTCACGCCGTGCTCTGGCACAAGCAACTGACCCGGCTGAAGCGCGCCGGCTCATTGATGCGATTGAGCATCTCGTGAGGAACGAACAAGCGCTGGCGCGCCGTCTTTATGCGCTGCAGAGGCAAGATTCAAGGATCGGATTCGAAGC
Source organism: Verrucomicrobiota bacterium (assembly GCA_029907285.1). Lineage (GTDB taxonomy): Bacteria > Verrucomicrobiota > Verrucomicrobiia > Limisphaerales > J093 > JAAYVR01. Next base: position 3,932 of record JARYMD010000325.1, read on the forward strand.
CGCCAACCAGTACTTCTATGTGCCGCTGGACCTTGCCGAAAAAGTGTTGAACTGCCGTGACCTTCTTGAACGCTGGCTGCCCGAAGAACGCCGGCGGAGAGGCGTCTAACCCGGATACCCCACGGAATCACGGGCCAAAGAAACCCGAAGCATCGTTCCGGTGAGATTCCCGGGACAAGGGTTCTGGCGCGTATTATCTCACCCGGTTCTTGATTGGTTTATCGGTATGGGGGCATATTTGCTTTAAGACAGATGTGGAAATTCCTGGCCAATGTCTGGGGGCTGGCGCGGCCTTACCGCGCGCGCTTGGTGTTGGGGTTGGCAGCAGGCGTGCTTGCAGGGCTCATCGAGCCTCTGATGATAGCGACCGTGACCTTCGTTTACGGGCTGGTTTTCCCTTCCGCAAATGCAGGGTCGGTCGCCAACCAGCTTGCATGGGCTCCCGGCTGGCTCAAGGACTGGTTGGTTTCTGCAGAGCAGGCATTGGCCGCCGGATTGCGAGCGAACGCATGGGCCGTCGCTGCTTTACTGGCAACAATTCCCGCCGTGATGTTCCTGCGCGGGTTGTTTGGGTACTTGAACGCCTATTTCCTCCAATGGACAGCGGTCCGGGCGATCGCCGACCTGCGCGTAAAACTGTTTGCCCATCTGTTGAATCTTTCGAGCAGTTTCTTTGACCGGGCAACCAGCGGCGAATTGATCTCAAGGGTCATGAACGACACCGCAGCCCTGCAACATGTTATTGGCAATATCACCGGCGTGATCGTCAAGGACCCCGTAACACTGGCGAGTTTGCTTGCCTATCTCCTCTGGCAGCAGCCGAAAATAACGTTGATTTCGATGGTGGTTCTTCCCGTGTGCATGGTGCCAGTGGCGATTTTCAGCCGCAAAATCCGGCGCTCGAGCCGCGCCGCCCAAACGCACGTTGCTGAACTGAGCGGTCTCATGGGCGAAGCGTTTGCCGGAAACCGAATCGTCAAGGCATACAACCTCGAACACCGCCTGATCGACCAGTTCCGAACAACCGCGCGGAAATTCGTCACACAGTATATGCGCATTGTGAGGTCGTCGGAGATTCCCGGGCCGCTGCTCGAGTTCGTGGGCGCAATCAGCGTGGCGCTGGTGTTGTTGTGGCTCGCGTTCGGGCATTTTGCACGGCCGAATTCGTCCGATTTCCTTGCCGTCGTGCTTGCCATCTTTTCGATGTACCGCCCGCTAAAAAATCTCAC
>JARYMD010000326.1 GCA_029907285.1 Verrucomicrobiota bacterium
ACCTTCCAGCCAGTCAACCTTTGCGGTGATTTCGTATTGGCCCGGGGTGGCGTTGCTGGAGACAGTCAGGGGAACAATTAGCATTGTCTTGCCGTGATAGACGTAAGTCGTGAGCCCGCCGGCTATGTGTTCTTCTGGCGGGGGCCACATGATGTCGCCTGCGGTTATGAAGGAGGGTAGTGTCCACTCGATTTTTGTTGCGGCTCCGGATTCACCCGGGTTGCGCCAATACGTGTGCCAGTTGGGCGCGCTTTCCAGCAGAATGCCGGCGAAGACTGTGTCGCCCGGGCGTGCGGCGGTGGCGTTGAGAACGAGGTTGACCGACGTGTTGGGTTGCGCCTGCGTTATTGAGGTGATGGCAAGCGCAAATGCTGCGGCAGCGGCTGCGATAAGCAGCGGGAGCCGCTTTTGGTCCGGTCGTTGGCAGCCGGAGGAAACGGTTGTTTGACGAAACATTTTCGCGAGCATCACGCGGGAATGGTAGCCCAACAACCGTGGGTTCGCCACTTCGTTCGCGCTGCTGCAAGATCAGGAGCGACACGTTGGTCTTGATTTGGCAACAGCGAGTTGTCAAAGTTGGCCATGGCAAGTGAATCACAGTGGACCGATCTTGACAGCCGGTTTTATTTGTCGGCTGACGAGTTTTTTCCTGCGTATGGGAATTTGGCGTTGACGTACGACGACGTGACGCTGGCCACGCGGTATTCGGAGGTGCTGCCAAGCCAGACTGTTTTGGCGACCGAACTTGCGGAAGGATTGCGGCTAAATGTCCCGATCATTTCTGCTGACATGGACACTGTCACAGAGTGGCGCATGGCAACGGCAATGGCGTTGAACGGCGGACTGGGTTTGATCCACTACAACATGTCTGACGAGGACCAGCTTGTTGAGGTGAGCAGGGTGAAGAACCACATATTGGGATTGATCCAGGAACCGGTGAAGGTCACGCCAGACTTGCGAATTGGTGATGTGCTGAAAATGATTGAGCGCCACAAGTTCAATTTCAGCACTTTTCCGGTTGTGGATGCCCAGAATCGCCTTGTTGGCTTGTTGCCGGGTCACGTGGTGAAACAGCGCTATGCGCAACGCAAAGTCGCAGAAGCGCTCACGCCGCGTGCGCAGGTTCAGACAATCCACGAAAGCGAGTTGGGCAGCGACCCGATAAGCCGCGCGGACCGGTTTTTCACGGATCATCCGGGGATACACAAGCTGTTGGTTGTGGACAGCGAGGATCATTTGCGCGGTTTGTTTACGCTGAGCGACGTTGAAAAGATCACGCTCGAACGCAAATCGCAGTTCAAGGCCGCTCGCGATGCGCGTCTGAGGTTGTTGTGTGGCGCTGCGGTGTCAGCAACTCGCAATGCGTTTGGCGAGCTGGACCGCAAGCGGATACTTGGACAAGTTGGCGCGTTGGTTGAGCGCGGCGTCGATGTGGTGGCGGTATCGACTGCGCACGGCCACAGCAAGGGCGTCGGAGACGCGGTGCGAATGATCCGTGATGCATTTCCATCCCTTCCGATCATCGCAGGAAACGTTACCACGGCCGCCGGGGTTGAATACCTTGCCGATTGCGGCGCGAATATCATCAAGGTTGGGCAGGGGCCGGGCTCGATATGCACGACGCGGATTGTTGCGGGGGTTGGCGTGCCGCAGTTGACAGCGCTTTATGTGACATCGCGAGCTGCGGCGCGAAAACGTGTGACAATCCTTGCCGACGGTGGGATTACAAAGTCGGGCGACATTGTCAAGGCGTTGACGCTTGCCGATGCTGTTGTTTGTGGCGGGTTGCTTGCGGGTTGCGATGAAGCGCCGGGCAACATCGTGACCATCGAAGGAAAGCGGTACAAGGAGTACAGGGGAATGGGCAGTCTCGCGGCAATGAAAGCAGGCTCAGCAGCCCGGTACGGGCATCAGTCTTCGCCCGCCCGGAAGATCGCAGCCGAGGGCGTAGAAGCGCTCAAGGAAGCGTCAGGGCCGCTTGATTCGGTCCTGATGCAACTGGTAGGGGGGATTCAATCCGGGATGGGTTACCTTGGCGCTGTTAATTTGAAACAACTGCGTGAGAAAGCGCGGTTCATCCGAGTGAGTTCTGCGGGGCAACGCGAGGCGGGGCCGCACGACATTGTTGAGATTAAGGTGGCCGGGTAGCGGAAGAAGGATTGGAGTCAGGCCGGTTTTTGCCCGCGCGCAGCTCTCATGTTGGTATCCGCAAATCCCCGGCGCGTGGCGGCAAGACCCGGCCCAAGGTGGTGGCGGCGCGGTAATGGACATGGGCGGTCATTGCATTGACCTGTTGGAAATGTTCTTTGGCCCCGTGAGCGCCGTGAGTTGTTTCACCAACCGCACTGTCCACAATTACCCGTCGGAAGACAGCGCCGTGGCCTTGTTGAAGTTCGCCAATGGCGCGCTGGGTGTGGTGGATACATTCTTTTGCATGCCCGACGAGTGCAGCCGGAACCAAAGTTGCCTTGCGGGCAACGTCCCCGGGTCTTGCACCCCCGGACTTTCAGCCACGCCGGGCTGGGAAATATGCGGGCCCGGAAATCTCATTTGAATGCACTTTGGATTGTTTTTGGCCGGTGACCCTGTGAGATTTCCGGGCCAGCTTATGCGAGGTGTGGCAAGGGCAGGTTGGCTATCGGAACAATTCGTTTATGTGTTTTACGGTTTCATCGACAAGCACCTGTCCGCCTGCCGGTCCGACGATAAACTTATCGGCGCTGTATCCGTCGCCCTTTACGGCGCGCTCGATCGGGAGATAACCGCTGTGTCCGCTGCAGATTTGGACGAGCATTGTCAGTGCGGCCGTACTTTGGGCTTCAATTCGCACACCGTAGTCGTGGAACAGTTCAAATGGACTTGTCGCCATTGCAACGTCGCCGAAGCGCAGGACGTGAAGCTCCGCCGGATGCACAGAGTCAGTCTCGTAAAAGGGCCGTACGATAGGCTGGTGTTCGGGCAGATCAACGTGAACAACGCGGTGCCGGAACAGAATCCGGCCGGTTTTCGTTTCTTCAGCAACCGGGAGACTTTCTTTGACGGCGTTTGCGATTCGTCTTGCGATTTCCTGTCTGCGTGAGAGGCCGCGGCGTTGTGCCATGATTTGTTCGGCCTGGCTGCGATAAGTTGGGTGGGGTGACAGGTCGCCGGACGATGCGCACTGGGGCAGAACGTAAAGATGCTTTCCATATTGCTCGCGCAACGCGACGCGCGTGTCGTGCCAGAAATCTGCGGATATTTCGTTCAAGTTCTCTGTTTCCTGTGATGGACAGGCCAGATTGATCACGACTCCGGTGAGTTTGCTGTCACTGTCCCAAAATCCCATGAGGTCCACAGCCGTCTCGATGCCGCCCTCGATATGCGAGAAGTTGGTTGTGGCGGTGTTGCCGTACATTACCGCTGAACCGTCGGCGTAAACGACGCGCCGGTGGAGATTCGGTTGTGCAAATGGCCGGTGAGCGCCACCGGCGCAGGCGGGGTGATATCGGTTGTCGCCCAGCCGACGAACAATGGGTATGAAGGTGGTGCAGCGGATTCAATTGCCGCGTTGGGCATGTTGACGTCAAGTTTGGTTTCGCTGCCAGACTGCAACTGTTGGCCTTCGAATGCCTCGATGTATTTCAAGCCGATGGCAGCGGCGCGTTCAATTGCATCGAACAGGGTGAACCTGTTGAAACTCCATGCTGCGACGCCGAGCCGCCAACCGAGAGGCTCTTGAGTTTCGGCTGCTGTGGCCGGTTGGGCGGCAGCGGCCAGTGCCACGAAACAGCAAATTGATTTGAGAATTCCTTTCATGTTCAACGTTTTTGCTTGAGGTCGCTGTAGCTTGCCAACACAACGCCTTTCCTCTGAATGGCGGCTTTTACTTCGGGGTTGGTGAACACGCGTGTCACAGCCTCCCGGTCCTGTGCAACGTTCTCATATCCCTTGTGGCCTATTGCCTGCATTTCCGGCACGTCCATGCCGGGATGCTCAATGAAAATGTAGGTGCCGGGCCGGAGCTGTTCGATACTTGCGACGAATCTCTTTATGCGTTCTTCGGCTGTTGCGGCTTTGCCCCAGCCCTGGAACGGTTTGGCGCTTGTCAGGAAACCTTCGGTTGCGAGACCGTATTCATCCGCCAACCTTTTCACCAGAGCGGAAATGGAGGGGTCGAGTCCTGCGAACCCCATGTGACAGCTCAGGTGGGAGATGCGTGGCAGATGCCGGCGAGCGGTTTCGATCTGGGCGCGAAGCTCGGTTTCGATCTCGGACAATTTCCATTGAGACTCTTTCAATGAACTCTTTGGTGGGAAGCTCTGGTTTGGCCATACCATTGGGAAGAAGCAGCCGTCGGGATCGACCAGAGTCTGGGCGTGCGTAATCGGCCGCCATTTCATCCTTTCCCATTCGCTTGTCAATGTGAGGTGAACGCCCACGTCGAGACCTGGGTTCTCTTCAAGGAGACGGACAGCTTCGGGGAACCACGCGCAGGGTACCATGAGTTCGACGGACCGGACGATTCCGTCGCGATAGCATTGAATGCACGCGACGTTTGCGGCGTGGGTTGAGCCGATGTCATCGCCGCGGACGAGCAATGTGATGTTGTCGGCGGCGTTGGCTGTCAGGGCTGCAGCGCACACGGCGGCGCAGGCCAGTTGGAGACGTCGCTTGGGATGTGCTGTTTTCACAGGAGCACTCTTTTGCCGGTTGTTAAGGTAAAAGCTTCCATGGGGGCCGCATTTGTCTGTCGAGCATTGCATTGGCTTCGGGATCGTTCACGAATTCCTCCTTGGCGGGGTCCCAACGCAGTGTGCGGCGCAGTTTGATTGCAATCTGGTCGAGCCAGCAGATCGTGTCAGATCGCACTGCGATGTTTATCGGGGCTGCGGGTTTGGCGCGGCCTTTGATGGCGTCGATGAAGTTCCCGGAAATCGCGGTATGCAGCGCAATCTTTGTTGTCATAGAAGCTGTCCACAGCGCTTTTGCCCTTGGCAAGTTGCAGTTTTCCGGGGCAGCATACAACACTAATCAGCTTGGAAATCCTGCTGGAATGAAGCTTTGGGTGTCGAGCCCGCATATTTCCCAGCCCGGCGCAGCCGGAACCAAAGTCGCCTGACGGGCAACGCCCCGGTTCTTGCACCCCCCGGACCTTCAACTCCGCCGGGCTGGGAAATATG
>JARYMD010000327.1 GCA_029907285.1 Verrucomicrobiota bacterium
ACTGCTGCGGCGAGCAATGCTTTGCGCACCGGCGTGCGCACCCCCCTTCCAAGCCATGCAGCCGCACGCGAGATCAACACATGCCATGCGGCCGACGCCATGCCAAACGACGCCGTCCCCAGCGCGGTAATGAGATAACCAGCGATGGCAATGGGTTTGCGCTTGTGCAGCTTGTCGGTGTAATAGCCGCTGGCCATCTTGGCAAAGCTGGACAATCCGTCGGAAACGCCTTCGATCAAGCCCAGCCATCCTGCTGCCACGCCCATGGTGGCAAGGAAAGCCGGCAACACGGTGGTTGCAATCTCATGTGACCAATCGCTGAACAGGCTTGCGAGGCCGATTCCCAGCACCGTCCGGTTTAGCCAGCGCTTTGAAGTCGAGCCAGGTCCTTGCATGTCAGATCATATCTGCTGTTGCACTGTCTGTGAAAATCTCTGCTTGTGATTTTAGCAGGTGGGAGGATCGTTTTGCCATCGCGAAACCAAGCCGAACAACATGATCATCGATTCGCGATGTCCGGGCAGATCGCCCTTGTTTCGAAGAGGCGAGAGAATCAACATTTGCGATCAACTGAACGCTCGTTGATGTCGCGGCGCAAGAAGCCGCGCCAGTCGGACTGGATATGAGGAAGGGCTTTGGACGACACGGAGAGGATTGGTTCGGATGTATATCACGCGCACGGATCGGGTTGTATGGATCGAGCGCGTCGGTGGCAGGCTCTGGGTGATCACGCCGCAGAGTCCAGATGAGTTTATTCGCGCGCTGTTGTCCGGGTTGAACTCTGGACCGTAGCCCGCATATTTCCCAGCCCGGGCTAGCCGGAACCAAAGTTTCCTAGCGGGCAGAGACTCGGCGCCTGCGCCCGTCGATGAGCGCTGCCCTGCTGAACGCTGTGCGGTTGAACGTTGGACGTTGAACGTTCCTTTCGGTTGAACCGCCGGTCGTCTGTCTGGGAACGCCCAACGTACAACGCTCAACGCTCAACGTTCAGAGGTGTTGCTGCACATTGAGTGCTGGTTTTCAAGAGCCGCCTGAAGGCGGGACTCTGGCTGCCGCGGGCGGGCGAAGCCATTCGCATGGCCAACCCGCGACGCCGTTGAACTTTGTGGGTTGAACGTTTCTGTCAGTTGACTGACCTTGCGGTCTGTTGGCCAGAGCCAAGGCCCGTAGGGCTGGCATATTTTTAGTGCCGATGGATAGCAAACCGGACAAGCTCCGTAGGAGCGACATCGCACCCAAGGCGCATGTACAAACCGGTTGGTTGCGTTGCCGGGACGGCGGCGGGTTTGATGTCGCCCCTACAGGACTTGTGAGTTTGTTGAGTGTCGGCTAGCTACAAAGATGCCGCCCCTACGGGGCTTGGTGTGAACTGCCCGGGGACATAGTGTCTCTGTCATTCTGTTGCCCAAACGCCGCGGTGTGGACCGCTACGCAACAATGTGCCTGGCACCATATCAGCATGCCAGAGGTTCCCCAACAGAGTTCACCAGCCGCGGATTGGAACAAAGGGACAATCTGCGGACCGTGCCCTAATCCGTGGGCAACACCCAGACAACAAGCCTGTCACTTTATTAGCGTCCTTTTTTCGGTGTGCGTGGGCGGCAGGCGGCGTGCACTGAATCGATTCATTTGACGGCGCATTTGTGTGCAAAGGGAAGAAATGGCCGGGGAGGGACCACATTTTAGCGAGGCGAACGCGGCATCGAGATGTGCGGGTACTTGTTGTGCATCATGGCACCGCAGGCCTTGATTGGTCTGAGGCGGCGCCTCGCCAGGGTTTGTGCGGCTTGCATTGGGGGAGGACTGTTGGTTCACTGGGGCGGCATGGCGTTGCCTTACAAGATTTCGACGTTGTTATACTGTTTCAATGAGCAGGACGAAGTTTTGCTTCTTGAACGAGCGCAGGACCCAAACCGCGGTCAATGGAGCCCGTGCGGCGGAAAACTTGACACTGCGTCGGGCGAATCGCCTTACGCCTGCGCTTGCAGAGAAGCGTTCGAAGAGATCGGCATGGTAATCAAGCCGCGAGACCTGCACCTCACCGGAATAGTCAGCGAGTACGGTTACCAAGGCCAGGCCCATTGGTTGATGTTCTTGTTCGAAGTAAAGCGGAAGCTGAAACGGGTTCCACCGCCAATTCGTGAGGGGCGGTTTGCCTTTTTCCCGAGAAACGCGCTGAGAAAGCTTGCGTTGCCGCAGACGGATCGAGAGCGGATTTGGCCGTGGTTTTGGCGGCATCGAGGCGGTTTTTTTGCAGCGCACTGCCGATCACATCCAAACGGGCCGAACGAATGGGCGCTCGAAGAGTCGAATCCAATATGACGATATGAGGATTGGGGCAGAAAAGACTGTCATCGACCGCCAGAGCGACGAGTTTTACATGACCGAGGCGCTCCGGCAGGCGCGCCGAGCTTACGAGGCCGGTGAAGTCCCGGTCGGCGCCGTCATCGAACGCAACGGGCGCATTATAGCTCGCGCATGGAACCAGGTCGAATTGCTCAACGACGCCACTGCACACGCCGAAATGTTGGTTCTGACCAAGGCAGAAGCAGCCATCGGCGATTGGCGGTTGACTGACTGCACAATGTACGTGACCAAAGAACCGTGCCCAATGTGCGCAGGCGCAATCGTCCACACCCGACTGCGCAGGGTCGTATTTGGCGCCCCAGACCCAAAGGCTGGCGCCGCCGGCAGCGCAATGAATCTCCTCCACTTCCCGACCCTGAACCACCGATGCGAGGTCACAGGCAATGTTCTTGAACCTGAATGCAGAGAATTGCTCCGCCAATTCTTCGCCGAACAACGTGCCGCCGCCAAGTCTCAAAACCCGCCGAAGAATGGAAACAGAACCCACCGGAAGAGCTCATAGTCAGCCAACCAACGCCTGACTCGATCAAGCTGCAAACCCGACGCTTTTTGGCAAGGCCGCACTCTGGAACCAAATCGACGCAAAACATGGATAACAGACCAAAGACCATGGGTCAATGACTGTGGAGGACTAAGGGGAGGGCAGGAATCAGGAAAAAGGAGGCAGGGGGCGGCGGACAGATTGGTTTCCGGACTGCGGTATTGCTGTCGGCGGTGCTGAGAAGACCTCTGGCAGCTCATGCGACATTATGTCGCTATTGTGTCACTCCTGTCGGCTCGTATGTGTCACATGGTCACTCTACATGCGCATGTCCAGCGAATGTTCTTGCTCTTAAGTAATTAGATATAAATGTATTACCGATTGCGAGGTTCAGCAAGCTGGATTGGCATCCTGATAGCTGAAAGCGATTGTAGAACGCACGACAACCTGAAAGAAAGGATGCTTATGACACTGACAACGTTGAACCGACCGAGTTTGTGGACGGCCAGGTCGTTTGGAGAATTTGGTGATTTGCAGGACGAGATCAATCGGCTTCTCGACGAGCCGCTGGCGGAGTTGAGCGGGGAGTTTTTCACTGGTTGGGCACCGCCAATGGATTTAATCGAGGACGCCGAGAATCTCGTGGCGACTCTGGAAATACCGGGGTTGAACAAGGAAGACATCCAGGTGCGTGTCGAGGACGGTGTTCTGAGCATTTCGGGCGAAAGAAAGCAGGACGAGAAGCTCAAGAGAGCCGAGGCGCACCGGACCGAGCGGTTTTATCGCAAATTCCACAGAGCAGTTTGTCTCCCCAAACCAGTCAAAGTCGATGCGGTCAAGGCGGCGTATCGTGACGGTGTGTTGACCGTTACGATGCCGAAGACTGAAGAGGCCAAACCGAAGCAGATCGAGGTACGGATGGGTTAAGAAACAATCCGCTGGTTGGCCGGGCGGTTGCTGGTTCGCGCCCGGCCATGAACATGAACTCAGGATGCACTATGAACACTCAGCTCAGAACAGAGAGATCGCATGGGACTGGTCTTGAAGAACCGAAATATGTGGTTCCTAAAGTTGACATATTCGAGACCGGTGATGAGTACCTTTTGCAGGCTGACATGCCGGGCGTAGGCAAAGATGCGATTCAAATCTCGCTTGACTCGAACGAACTGACGATTCTTGGTCATCGTGCCGTCGGCCGCGACAAAGCGGCCACATCTTGCAGTTACCTGCACAGGGAATCTGTGCCGGTCAATTTCCGGCGCGTATTTGTGTTGGACCCGACAATCGACACCAACAGGATCACGGCGGAAATGGACCAAGGGGTTCTCACGGTGCATCTGCCGAAAGCCGAAAAGGTCAAGCCGAGACTAATTCCAGTCACAGACTGAGCGACCCAAGAAGCTTCGGCAAGTCAGATGCGCCAAGATTTGCAGAACAAGGCTTGCACACTTGACATGTGCAAGCCTTGTTCATTTACGGCGACACCGGTTTGGTCGGATTTGGGAAAAGCTTTCGGCTGAGAATCTCACCGGATTGGACGCACGGGCGCACCAGGGGCGTTTGTCGGTGATATTCCCGGGTTGACCCCGGTTTGGCTCGTTCCGCTTTCGCGGAGTTTTTCTTCCACCTGAAGCACGAGGTCTCGAAGAGATTCCTGTTGTGCAGGGGTGAGCCTTGGGCTTTGAGCCAGCTTGTTTAGCGATTCGAGAGCTGAAGGATAGTTCTTGGTTCGGATTTCGGACAACGCTTGTTGAATGAGGCTCCGTTCAACGTCCGCGGCGTTTTGGAAGCTGTGCTCGACCTGGCCGGTTTCGATTTCGGTCCGGCTTTTGCAACCAGAGCTCGAACAAAGAAGGAGACCTGTTACCGAAGCCAGTAGAATCAATGTGCCTTTAACATTCATTTGTTGCTTATGCTTAATGCGTGGCCAGCATTGTTTTGGTGTCCGCGCATCAATGCTCCATGCAGTTTGGCATTGAAGTCAAACAAAACACTCCACGTTCAACCCGATAAATGAAACAGTTTTCCTGGGCACGGAAATCTCACCGCCTGACCGGTCCAAGACACCCAGAGCTTTATTCCAGTGAGAGTTTGCGACGCCCGCATATTCCTTGATCGCTTGACGACACCCGCTTCGCAGACTGCTCAGGCTATGTGATTATATTGGAAAATCGTTCATATTGGCGAAGACTTTCAGGCTGCGAGTTTGGTCAATTCCTGCGTATCTGCTTCTCTGGCAGCCGGTAATGTGGTCACAACGGCACTGCCATCGGGGG
>JARYMD010000328.1 GCA_029907285.1 Verrucomicrobiota bacterium
GGTGAAATGGCTGACCGAACACGAATACGAATCAGTCGCTCAATTGAAAGGTTCGCTCAGCCAGAAGAAATGTCCCGACCCCAGCGCGTTCGAACGCGCTCAATACATGCGCGTGATATCCACGTGGAAATTCAACGCGGCAGCAAGATCGTAAGAGCAAGCCCGGGAATCTCACGGAACACGCGAAAGGCGCGTTGGAGGAAATAGCGGCGTCGGGAGCGCGGCCGTCTCGGCCGCATCAAGCGGAAGACCGATTGTGCACGAGTTTCGATCATGCAAATCTGGCGCCCCGACGTTCCGCGGAACCTCACGTCTTTGTCAATTCACAACTTGTCTTGTATCCTCCGGAACTCCGGATCGGTCCGGGCTTTCAGCCCTTACTGTCAATGGTTTGGTTCACTACCTGGGGCGTTGCCCCATGCTGGTATAGACCGGGTCTTTGGCCCTTCAAAATGCGTGCAGATCGGCGACCGTGATTGCAATGGAAACTCTTGTTGCTGTCCCCTGACTCCCGACTCCTGTCTCCTGTCCCCTGTCCTGTGTCCCAGGTCCATGGTCCATGGTCTATGGTCCATGGTCTCGATGGTTCTCCCGCAGATCGGCCTTGCAGAATAATCCGTGGCTGACGAAATCTGCGGGCCACAAGTCAGGTCTCAACAAGGTACATGTGCCCTTGCGCTTTGCCCGGCCCGGCCTCGAATCTCAGCGCAGCTTTGTCAATAACCGCCGGCACCTCGCCAGCCACGTGGCCGGGCTTGGCCCCGGCAAGCATGAGCCGCCCGCGTTCCAGACCGTTCAACATTGGCACAGCAATTTGACCTTCTCCCTGAACCCACAACTCCATGAAAGCTCCATGCTGGACTCGGCGATTCGCAATCACACGCGCCCATGCAATGAACGGCAAATCCCGGTCGGCAAAAACATGCTCCTGTCCGTCCACGATTACTCTGCGGCAATTGTGACCAGCAAAGGCCGCAAGTTGCTTTTTTTCATCCGGCCGCAATGCCACAATAAGATTTCCACTGTAATCTATTGTGTGGCCTGACAGTTTCAGGCCGCGCAAATCAAGTGTGTCCGGTGGAAGCGGATTTGTTTTCAGGATTTCAGCGTCCTGCTGCGCGTTGCGATGAAATCCGCCCGGCCAGCTCTCGATGTGGTGTCGATAGTGTGCAGCCACAGCGAGCGCGCCGTTCGGAAAACGAGTCGCAAGCCATGGACTTGTCCTTGACACCACAGACGGATCGTCGTCACCTTCATACGCGCCCAAGCGCCGCAATACCTCGAACCACGTGCGAGTTTCATAACCCAACGAAGCGGCCTGGTCGTCGCGTGGACGGAAGCCGAGGAACGTAACCGACCCGCCGTTCTCCGCCGGTTTAAGAACACCGACTGTGCGGCCTCCAATTCGTGCCACGATCCCAGCGGACGTTTCAGGCTCGACGGGGTACACAAGGTCAACCAGGAAATCCGTAAGAACTGTCTGTGGCTCGATGCCCCTCAATGCGCCGTCGAACTCAACTCGCGCGCCTGCGACAACCAGTCCTTCGTGCGCGAACTGCAGTGCTCTGATTCCAAACAACCGTTGCCACCGTGCCAAAACGTCCGCCCCAGCAAGATCATAACGTGGCGGCGGCCCGGACCAAATCAGTTTGCCGCCCGATGCAACGAGCTTTTCCATGAACTCAAGCAACCCGGGGGGCGGCAAAGGCTCAAACAACACCACCAGCGTCCCGTATCGTCGTCCGATCAAATCCACCGCACCATCAACAATTCGGCCGTGTTCGATCAGCTTTGAAGGTGTCACGTAGTTGGCATAACCGTACTGGACCATCCATGATCCGAACCGTTCCTCGACCGACACCAGTGACGTCGGATACAGCATCAGGACCGGGACTTCGCGATGTTGGTAGTCAAAGACCGCCGCAAAGGCCGGGTCGGGCGAACACCCAAACGCATTTTCAAGGGCGCGGTGACGACGGTGCACTTCCGCAGGCATGCCCCAAGCTGCAGCGTAAGCGTTGGGCACGCTGTTTAGGCTGCCAGTTGAACACGCAAGCGCGAGCCCGTAGTAATTGCGATCCGACCAGCCGCCTTCTGCGTGGTCGTTGCCGCCACCCGTCAAAAACTCATTCCATTTGAAGTAATCGCTGCACGCACTGGCGGCCTGTTGAACTGTATTGGACCGGAGAAAATCGGGCGTGTACTCGTACTGTCTGGGCGGCATTGCCTGGTTTCGGACGTTCCAGAAATCTATTGTGGGGCTTTGCGCCCACGTTGCATGGGCGCGCGCTTCGAGTTCGTGGCCGTACAGTTTTTCTGCCGAGCGTTTCGCGCGTGCAAAAAGCTCGACCACCGTATTGTGTAACAGTTCATAGTACCGTCTGCGGAGAAGGCAGGTCTGTTGAATTTCCTCAGGTTTATCCCCGAGGACATGCTGGGCTGGGAGCTTCGCTTGCAGATCGGGAAGGAAACCGTGTTGGCCATAAATGAAGTACACCAGCCAGGGATCGAAATCGGCATACGCCGGCCCGTACAACTCGGCGAATTTGGCCGCCATGTGCTGTGTCACGTATCGCAGCGCAAACTGTCCTTCCTCATGATGATCTGCATAGCCCCAGTCCTGTTGAATGTGCATTTCATCCGCGTAAAGCCCGTTCAGTGGCACGCCTGCAGCGTGATAGCGTTTCACAAGGTCTTCGAGGAACTGAAAGGCGAACGGGCTGAAATAGTCCATCTCCGGCACTGAATAGCTCACCAGCACCATAACACGGTCTTTTGGGCCGACCTCGATGTCTCCGCTCCCGCGAACTGTCAACCGTCGGTATTTCGCGTTCCTTGCTTCTGCGACTTCGATTTCGAATGGCTGGCGCAGCTCGGAAATCTCGTTTGGCGGGACGACATAGAAACTGGTCCGCCCAATCCGCCGTTCTCTGAATGCGAAAACGCGGATGCCCATCCGTTGCAGCTCAATTGTGCCCTTGTTGTTCGTCCACCGAAGGTGCTCCCAAAGCGAGACCGTGAACTTGCCGGTGTTGGGATCGCGCCATCCTTCTCGGAACTGGACCCAGCGGCCTGATTCGCCGGTTTGTTTCACGTAGCCCGGCCCTATTTCCAACGGGCTGAGCAAACTCAGTTCCAACCCGAGCCCGTGCCGCTTCATCGTCTCGCTTATCTTCGCGATGCGTTGGATGTAAGCCTCGGTGTCGGGCGTGAGCTGCCGCGGTTTCCCTCCCTGGCCGGGCCGGTATTGCGACCAGAACTCGTCAAAAGCAAGGATCACAGTTCGCGCGCCTGCAGCCTGCTGTTGTTCACAGATTTTGCGCAAAGTGGTTCGGTTGGGCGTGCTGCCAAGGCTCAGGTCAACTTCTTTGTCGGGATCAGTCAGGTCTTCGAGCTGCTGGTCGCTGACAAGTATGATGCCGCCTTTGGGCAATTGAAACTGCCATGGCCCGGGAAACAAAACTACCGGGCCGCCTGGCACCGCCGCAGCGGATTGACCAATTGCGCGTTGCGCAAGCAAAGGTCCGCCAGTGACAACAACCCCGAGCTCCGAAAGCCGCTCCAGAAAACGACGCCGTGACAAGCACTGTGCCAAAATGGACATGCACAGATTCAGACATGCCTCGCCATGCCAATCAACAATGATGATGTGCTCCGGCACAAATCACATGCCCGCTTGCACCAGCGACGTGTTTCCAGTACCTTTGTCACGCTCCGAGAGGGCGGAGGTTCGCTCCCGGCTCCGGCCGGGGGAGGAAAGTCCGAACTCCACAGGGCACGATGCCGCATAACCCGCGCCTCGAGTGCGGGATGCATGCGGGCGGCTGCACCGCGAGGTGCGCCGACGGATAGCGCCACAGAAAACAAACCGCCGGTTGTCAATGACAACCGGCAAGGGTGAAAAGGTGGGGTAAGAGCCCACCGCTCCAAGCGCAAGCGCGGAGGCACGGCAAGCCCCATCGGGAGCAAGGCCAAATAGGGGACCAATGGCGTGGCCCGCGCCGCGTGCCGGATCACACCGGCCGAGGTCCCGGGTAGGGCCGCAAAGACAAATGAACCTCTCCGTCGGCGCCATCGGCGCCGGCGCAGACAGAATTCGGCTTACAGCCTTCTCGGAGCGCGATCTTGCCCTGGTTGGAAAAGGGCGGTATCACTGTGCCACGCCATGGAGGTTATGCACACTGCCGCAGATGAGAACAGCCGCGGTTTTGCCCGGATTGTCGTCGATGACCGTGAAAGCCGTTCGCAGGTAATCGAAAGATTGAAACTGCAGCCGCATGTCCAACTCGAAGTGCGGCGGCTGTCAGTTGGCGATTACGAGGTTGGAACCGAGTGGGTCTTTGAACGGAAGACCATTCACGACTTCGCAGCTTCACTTGCAGACGGCCGCCTCTTTCACCAGGTCGCACGCCTCGCACGTTGTCCCAACGGATCGGCTCTCATCCTCGAAGGTCCGGATCAAGTCCGCGCAGAAACAGGCATCTCGCCCGGGGCATGGCAAGGAACACTCATTTCGATCGGCCTCGCGTTTCGCCTGCCTGTTATCCGCAGCGCGGCCCGGAAGAAACGGCGCGGCTGTTTACCTACGCGGCAAATCAGGTTGGGCGCAGACGCGATGCTGTGTTCGTTACGGCAGGCCGCCGGGCACGAACACTGGAGCGCCAGCGGATTCGGATGTTGACCGCACTGCCGCAGATCGGACCGCACCGCGCACGCCTGCTGTTGAATCATTTCGGCAGCATAGTAGCCGTAGTGCAAGCAGCCAGTGAAGAGCTGATGGAAGTCCGTGGAATAGGAGAACAGATAGCACGCGAAATCCGGGCTTTTGTGGCCGGAGATGGGGTTTCGTCATCCGGTCCGGAAACCACACCGCAGATGCAAAACGACGGACACGAATAGATGGCGCAGACCTTGGCAAGGTTGCTTTTCAAACCAGCCAGACCAGCTAGGAAATCTTACCGGTCACCCCTTAGGACTCACCGGTGCCTTCACCCCGGTGAGATTTCCGGGGTCCGCATATTTCCCAGCCCGGCGCAGCCGGAACCAAAGTCGCCTGACGGGCAACGCCCCGGCTCCT
>JARYMD010000329.1 GCA_029907285.1 Verrucomicrobiota bacterium
GGTCGAGTGGATCGGCTCGCAGGTCAATCAACTCGAGGCTGCTGCCGCCGCCGTCGGCCCAGCGGCTGCCGGGTGCGGCGTCGCGATAGGAAGCTTCGGCGGCGACACCCCAAACAGGGAAGTTGCTGCGAGGGTGGTAAACTGGTTTTGCGAGGGCGATTCGCTCGCCTCGATCCGACAAGGCGCCGCTGAAGTTGCCGAAGACTGCGGACTCTGGGACGTCACGGTTTTTTGCCAGGAATCTGTCGATGTCTGGAACTACGACGATGAAACCGCCGGGGGGCAGTGTTGCGCCGGGCGGGAACACGAACTCGATTCCATCAACGAACCGCCAGCCGTTCAGATCGATTGCGTTGGTTCCCCGGTTATGGAGTTCGACGAACTCGTCCCGGTCATCGCCTGACAATGGATGAAACATGATTTCGCTTATGACAACATCGCGCACGCGGGGCGGGGCATTTGGTGCTTTGGGTGTTGGGGATTGCAGCTCACGGAGCGCGCCGGGCCAGAACGGTGATCGGCCCTGGCTCATTCCGGTGTCGCACGCGCCGAATTCCACCGCATCGAGCACGCGTGTCCGGTCGGGAGTGAACACGAACAGCCGCCCGCCCGCCCGGTTCAGGCGCAAACCGGTTTGCGTTTCCTCAAGCACGAGGAACTCATTACCGCCGAGAATGGTTCCGGCGGGGATGACGAAACCCTGAGTTGCCGGGTCTGTGGTGAGAATGCAATTTGAAGCGTCCACAGGCCTTGCTCCGGCGTTATGCAACTCGATCCATGAAGCTTGATCTTGCCCGGGCACAGAAAGAACCTCGCTGATGACCAGATTCTCAGCCGGGTGCGTGAGAGTTGGGTCCTCGGAAGCCGGCGATCCTCCGCAGGCTGCACTTGCTGCCCATGCCCGTGGATCGCCTTCGCCAAAGCTCGGTCGAACCAGGACAAGCGAATGGCCTGCGCCTGCAGCGGCGAGCGGCCATGGCGGTTTGCTTTGATAATCGATTTCGAGCAGGACAGCACCGGATGCTTTGCAGAGCTTCAGCAAGCCGCCTTCGTTGGCGAGTTTGCCGGTCCAATTGCCGACTACGTTTGTGATGCCATAAACGGCCTTGATGTCGGCGGCTTTTGCTGCGGCGACAATGTAATTCGTGCCCGGGAGGAGAGTGCCCTGGGGGAAAGTGAATTCGATTTCGCCCGTGAGCCGCCATCCGCTGATGTCTTCTGTAAACGGGTTGGAATTGTAAAGTTCGATGAACTCGAGGTTGCGCCCGTCGGTGCGTGGCGCGGGATGGTACATTATTTCCGTAATGACAATGCCTGTGCGGCGGGTCGAAGGACCAGGAGGTTCTTTGTGCATCTGGCCCGGATTGGGAAACGTGAGGGACAGCGTGGCCGGCGCGCTTGTTGCCATTCCGAAAGCATTTGTCACCACGACATCGTACAGGCCTGTGTCCGCAACGCTTGCGAATGGTATGAGGAGAGTGGCGTTGGTAGCGGCGGGTATTGGCCGGCCTGCGTGGCGCCATTGGAAGGCCAGCGGCCGGCTTCCATAGACGCTTACATTGAAGGCGGCGGCCTCCTTGAACGGCACGGTGGTTGATTCAGGCTGGCGCGTGATTTGCGGTGGCGAGCCCGGTGGCGCCGCATAGTCGGCCGTGCCCTGAAGTTCGGCGCGGAAACCGGTTGGATTGACTCCGTCGCCGGCGTTGTTGACGACGAATTCGATTGTGTTGGTGCCATCGACGAAACCGGAGCTGATTGTGAACTCGGCTGAAAAAGCGCCGAAATTGCCGTCGTATGTGATTCCTGTAACCTGGCCATTAATGCGAACCTGAGCGCCGGCGTTGTCAGAAGACCAACGTCCGGTGATTTGGGCGGTTCCGGGGTCGAACCCGGTCAAGTCGAAAGTCAGGCGGTAAGTGTAATCGCCGGGCGAGTTGCCATTGGATTGGTCTGCTTTTGGGGCGATCCATTTTGAGTTCGGGCCATTGGCGATCCAGGGCGGTATTGGCCATCCTTCGTTGACGACGTAAGCGCTTGGTCCGCGGGCGGACGGGTCGGCGCTCTGAACAAGTTTCCAATGTGGATCGACAGCGCCGGCAGGGAGCAAGTTGCCGGCGTCGTCCACGCCGGTGGCGAACAATCCCGGTATTACTGCAGCGTGAGCCGTGCACAGGCTCACACTGCATGTCAAAGCTAGCAGGCGAAACTCAGCCGCAAAACCCATATAAGCTGGGCTGAGATTGCCCGCAGAGTGTCCCCGGGGTCAAACAAAACGGCCTCGGCAGAGGCCGGTCACTTCTTCAGTTGATAGAACCTTGCTGCCTCGCTCGGTGTGATTGTGACAGTGAGCCTGTCCCCGTTTTGTGTTGGCGTGATGCCGGTGTCGATCCAGGCCGCGCCCGTGCCGATTACTGACGATGTTACCAGCTTGAAGCCCGTGGCACTGGCGGGCCATGAAACGATCACAGCATTGCCGGATCGCTGAATCTGGAGAGATGGGTTTTGGACCGCCACGGGCAGCGCCCCGATGCGGAGGTTCTCGACCCGCAGTCCCGTGTAGCCTGTGACTGCGTCGGCATTATTCAGGTGGAAGTCGATGGTGTTCAACCCTGCCACAAAGCCGGAAGTTATCTGGAAGGGCGTCAGGGTGGCGAACTGGTTTCCGTTTTGGATGCCCTTGCTAACACCGTTGAGAATGATGTCGGTTCCGAGATTGTCTGTGGCCCAGGAACCCATCAGGACCGCAGTTGCCGGGTCAAAACCTGCCAGATCGAAAGTTGTCCGATAGGCGTAGTCGCCGCCGGATGCCTCGCCCGAGTTGAACAGGGGGGCGATCCACTTCGATTTTTCACTGTTGCGGACCCATGTGCCGTCCACGATTGGGAAGACGGTGGAATCGTGAACGATTGCATCCTGCGAAGTTGGGTCTGTTGGATTCACAATGATCTTGTAGTGGGGATCGACTTCGCCGTCGGCGAGGACGGCGCCGGTGTTGTCCACGCCGGTACTGAACACATTGGGGACGCGCTCCAGGATTGTGATTGTTGCGACGACGCTGGTGATCGAGCCGGCGAAGTTGCTCACAACGACGTCGTAATCCCCCGCATCGGCGCGTGTCAGGTTTGTGAGCGCCAAATTGGGTTCGGTCTTGCCCGAGAGCGCTGTGCTGTTCTTGCGCCATTGATAATTCAGGGGCTTGGCGCCGTCGGCGACCACTGCCAGCTCGATGTTTTCCCCGGTAAGGAACAGACCGCCGGTTGGTTGTGAGATAAGTCGCGGCTGATCACCGACGATACCTCTTTTGGCGCCGCCGCGAATGCCCTGCACGCGCAAGCCGGTGTAGCCCGGTGTTGCGTTGTTGACCTTGAACTGGATTTTGTTTTTGCCAGCGAAGAAACAATTCTCGAGCCTGAACGCGGACAGGGTATCGAAGTTGCCTGAGTTAAGCACGCCGGTGGGTGCGTCGTTGATGAGGATTGCGCCAGTGTTATCGGTTGCCCAATAGCCGGTGACGAACGATGTTGCGGGATTGAACCCGGTGAGGTCGATTTCGAGTTCATAGATGTAATCGCCCTGGGCGGCGGCGCTGGTTTCAAAACGCGGTCCAATCCAAACCGAGGTCAGCGAATTGGCAACCCACGGGCCGCTTACGATTGGGAACGAGCCGGAGTCTTGGACAATCGGAGCGGTCACAGACGGGTCGTCAGGGTTCACTGTCAATTTGTAGTGAGGGTCTTCATAGCCGTCCCAGAGAACAAGACCATCGTTGTCCACGCCGGTGTTGTAAAGTCCGGGGATCGGTTCAAGAACATTGACTTTGGCTGCGGGGCTGGTGGCTTCGCCAGCGCCGTTTTTCACCACCACGGTGTAGTCGCCGTCCTGCGAGACGGTGACAGCGTCGATTTGGAGTGTGGGGTCGGTCGCGCCGGCGACATCAACACCATTCAGTTTCCACTGGTAGGACAGCGGCGGCGTGCCGTCGGCAATAACACTTAAGGTCACACTGTCACCGACGATGTAAGTGCCGCCCACGGGGGCGACAACCACACGCGGAGGTTCACCTGCGATTTCGACCGTGCCAACCATTTCGACGCGGAGCCCGATTGGGTTAACAGCATCGCCGGCGTTTGAAACCACGAAATCCAGGGTGTTGACTCCATCAACAAAGCCGTAGTCGATGGCGAAATCGTAGAAAATGCCGAAGTTGCCGCCTTGTCCCAGGCCAAGTGACACGCCGTTCAGGACCATGTCAACGCCGTTGTTGTCGGATGTCCACCTGCCGGTGATCTTTGCCTTTGCAGGATCGAACCCGGTTAAATTGAAAGTCGTCCTGAACGTGTATGTGCCCGGAGCGTTGCCGATGCTCTGCCGTGCGCGTGGTGCGATCCAGCGCGAGACGGAACTGTCAGCGACCCATGGGCCTGCGGGCGCAACCGGCCAGCCAGCTATAAGCGTATATGTGTTGGGCCCTGGATAATCGCCGTCCGGGCTCTCAATGAGTTTGTAGTGCGGATCGACTGCGGCATTTCCAAGCGGTGCGCCGTTGTCATCGACGCCTGTATTGTACAGGCCGGGGATTGGCGCTCCCTGGACGGACATGCATCCGAGAACGAATGCGGAAAAGAGGGTAGATGCCTTGTTCTTTTTCATGGGACGCTGATTGGTTTGGTGTTAACTCGAGCTTGACTTTGGACCTTATGCCCTTGGTTCAGCCCAACGTCAAGTACAAACAGCCTGCGCTACGGTTAGCGAGGCTCCGCCTCGGACCGACAAGCCCGGCATTGTTCCCCTCGGATGCTGATATGGTGTCAGGCACGTTGTTGTAAATAAAGTGTCAGGCACGTTGTTTGAGTGTGGACCCAAATAGAGTGCCAGGCACTTTGTTGCGTTCCGGCTCGCTGGGGACAGCGAGCCCTACCGGGCATGAACTCCTGCATACAGCTTTTCATTTCCGCGTAAACGCGGTGCTCTGACAGCGATCGGTTGTCCCGCATTTTGGGCGATGCCACATCCAGGGCTGTTAGAGTCCCGCCTTTAGGCGGACTTGAAAGGAGCACTCATTGAGCAGTGACA
>JARYMD010000032.1 GCA_029907285.1 Verrucomicrobiota bacterium
ATTTGGTAATTGACTTCGAGCCACGCCCCAACCGGGTATTACCCGCCAAATACAACGGCCAGCCATGAATCTCAGAATCATACCGCCCATTACACTCTTTCTCATCGCCGCCGTCCCGAGCACGCCAGCCACTGCCGCACGTGGTTTTTCACCCCAACCAAAGCTCTTGTCAGTGTCAGGCACCAACGGCACCCCGGAGCGACACCGTGTTGCCACACCGGCATCCTCGAAATGCAAACCGGGATATGAGAATCGAGACACAGACAGCGCCGATTCATCGCCGCGCGCGGTGACGCGGCCGCGCATTGCCCGCACAGACATCGTGGAAGGCTCGACAGTTCTTGAAATCGAAGCCGACACGAACTTCGCCTGCCGCGTGGAAACATCAGCCAACTTGATCGACTGGGAAAACGCCGGCTGGGTGGACGGACTGCACAACGGCCTTTTCAGGTTTGTTGATCGCAGCCAGACTTCACATGCGATGCGGTTTTACCGCGCAGTGCTGGCGGAAATACCGCCGGTGCGCATCGCAGTGTTGAGCGACCCACACTACATGCATCCAAGCCTGCTGATATCGGATGGCCCGGCATTCCAAAACTACCTATTCTACGACCCCAAACTGCTGCGCCAGAGTGCCGCGATTCTCGACTCGGCCGTTGCCGGCATCACAAATGCCAGGCCCGACATCGTTCTTATACCGGGCGACCTGACAAAGGACGGCGAACTGGTGAGTCATCAAGCCGTAGCAGAGGTCTTGCGTCGGCTGCGCGATGCCGGGATCAAGGTGTTTGTTTGCCCGGGGAATCACGACATTGCAAACCCGGAAGCCGTCGCATTCGACGGCGCAGATGTTTCGCCTGTGCCGTCTGTGACACCCGGCGAATTCGCAAGCTTTTATGCGGACTTCGGCTATGGAAACGCCTCTTTTCGCGATCCAAACTCGCTGTCTTATGTGGCCGAGCCTGTCCCTGGCTTGTGGATTCTGGCGATGGACGTCTGTCGTTACGATCGTAACACCAACAACACGTCGTTTGTGGGCGGATACTTCGATTCAGCCCGTTGGAACTGGATTACCAACCAGTTGGATCGGGCACGTGCACAGGGGAAACTGGTGATTGGCATGATGCACCATGGAGTTACCGAACACCACCTCGGTCAGAAGATGCTTTTCCCTGAATACGTTGTGGACGACCACGAGTTTGTGCGAGAAACGTTTGCCCGCTGTCGCATGCCGGTGGTGTTCACGGGCCATTATCACGCGCATGACGTTGTCCGATTCGATTCGCCGTCAGGCACGCTGTTTGACATCGAAACAGGCTCGCTGGTGACGTATCCGTGCCCATACCGTCTGATGGATTTGGCAGCAAACGGATGCCTTAACATCAGAAGTCAGTTTGTCACGAACATTGACTACGACCTCGGCAGCGCAGCGTTCCCAAGCTACGCCTACAGTTACCTCACCAACGGCACTATGAACTACAGCGTTTATTTGCTCACTCAGCCGCCGTACAGCCTGCCCTTGATTGCAGCTCAACAGTTCGCTCCAGCAGTGACCGAAGCGTTCGTCACGCATTGCATCGGTGACGAATCAAGCCGTCCCATTTCGCCACAAACCCAGGGTTTGATTGTGTTCTTGCAAGAACAGGAAGACCCGATGGCGCAGTTGATGGCAAACGCGTTGCTCGCACTATTCACCGACCTCCCGCCCGCGGACAACGATTTGTCCATCAATCTGCTCACAGGCGAAGTCGGCCCATAAACGTCCATAACCGCGGCCAACTCTCGATCGCCCATTACTTGCGAGCGTAATAGACGACTGCAGGCGGAAAATTGAGCAGGACAGGCGCAATCCGCAAATCGCCGAACCTGGCCTGTATTCTCTTGCGGTCGATGAGCGAATGCTGGAATTGAATGTACATACCGCCTTTGCGCAGTGCCCCCCAAATCGCATCAAGCAGCGCGTACACCTCCTCCCGCCCCAGGCACGCAATCGGAATGCCTGAAATCACAAAGTCCACCTTTGCTTCGCCGTTCGTGTTCAGTCTTGCCAGGAGATTCTCCGCTGCAATTGGGAGGAGCTGAACCCTGCCGTTGTGTCCTGCCCGCAAAAGGCTATCTTTCCCATCGCGGGCAAGCACGGGGTCGATTTCGCAAGCCACAATCTCAGCTTCCGGGCATCGTGCGGCGAGGCGCAAAGTGAGAGCGCCCGTGCCTGCGCCGAGTTCGATTATTCTTCCCTTGTACGTCGGCGGTATGGGCTCGATCATTTTGTTGATGAGGAACCTTTGGGAGGGAACGATGCCGCCGATCTGGTGCTGCTTGGACAACGCAGCCAAAAAGAAATCAAGATGTGCTTTCACGGAATACTGCATAGCAGTCGGTTTGAAGAGTTGTGTGTTGATGTTGTGGCTCCTTATCTACAGAAACCGGAATATGACTCTTGCCTCGTCAGCCATCAATACAGGAGAAATCAGCAAGCTTCACCCGGGCTGCAGCACAATACGCCGATGCCTGTTTGCGCTCTGTCGCACAAAGCACCCCGGACTGCGGCGCCATTCCCAATTGGTTTCTTGCTATGCAAATAATAACCAGCTTCAAGTGCGGGCCATACGCTGACACTTCGATCGCCCTTTTGCAACAGCAATATTGCCCTTGGCGATGCTCCACCCCAAACCAACAGAGTGTGCACCACCCGCCAGGAAAGTCTCACCCGCCAACCCCAAAAACACCCCATGCGTTCAATCCGGGGAGATTTCCGGGCCAATGTTTTGATTTGCAAGGCACGCCGGGGGCACCGGCCGCCTCTATTTCAACTCCAATTCGTCCTTGCTTGGAAGCGGTGGGAACTTCTGGTGCGGTTCGGTCTGGTACCAAAACGCAACCGACGCGATGTCATCCTGCAGCGGCAGATAACGGCCGTCTTTCATCCATCCCAGAGCCTGAATTGTCACTTTAAGGTCCTTCTCGAACCGGATCGGGTCTGCCAGGTGCCAGCGATACAGGCCAAAACGCGTTTGAGAGTCGTATAATCCGTCCGGTCTTATCACCTGAGCAAGGCCGGTGTAAGGCGTGCTGAACTCGGTGTACCTGCGCTTGCCGTCAGGACCCGTTGTGTCGAAGTTGTATGACCCGCAGAAGTAATCTTCAGTCCCTGTGCCGCAGATCGTTGGGAACTCTTTGTCGCCGTCGAGGTAAAACTTGATTTCGCCTTCGCCCCACCAACCCGTGCTGTGAACCTCCCATGCGAGGTATGTTCCGACGTACTGCCCTTTCCCAACCACACCGTCGAGAATGGTGTAAAGGCCCTTGGTCTTGAGCGGGTCTTCACGTCTGAACTGTGCATGAAAATACGCGGCGTCCGAGGGCACGTCGCTGAGAACATAATCAATCTGGTAATAGATCGTCATAACCTGGTCGTCGATGTTCTCGAGCGTGATTTTCGCCCTTTTCCGGAATGGCATCGGCCAATAGCAGTTAAATGCACTCCCTGGATTCACACACACCGCAAGCGAATTTATCTGGCAATACTTTGCCCAGCCGCATGCGAAGAAATCCCCCAACGGACATTCAACCGACGGTTCGGCCTCGTCATCCCAATAAAACCTCAGGATGTACCACCGCGTTCGATCAAGAGGCGCCGGCGTCAGCCAAATGTGTTGAATCGCACCAGAGCCCTCAATCTCTGCAAGCGTAAAAGTCGTCTTGGGCTGGACCCGCACATACGGCGACACCTTCCATCCCCGTCCAAGGTCTCGAGCCGCTCCTTTCGCCGGCCCATCCACTGACATCGCCCCTTTGCCCTTTTCGCCCGTGAAGTTCTCCGGGCTTATGGAACGAGTTTTCGCATTCGACAACCGATATATGTTTGCCAGGCCGACTTCAATGCCGTTGAACGGCGTTTGCGCCTGCACATTGCCAGTTTGAGAAAGCGCGAGAACGATGCCCGCTGCAATGACGTGACTGAACCTGCTGGTTTTCATAAATGGATATCGGATTCTTGTTGACTCATGGTACGGCGCGCCTGACTGCATGGCAATAAGAATGCGAATCGTTCCGGCTCGAACTATGTGTCTGGCACTTTATTGGTGCGCACACCAACTATGTGCCTGGCACTTTGTCGCAGCGCGGATTGTTCGCTATACTTGGCCCGTGCTCAAAATTGGCCGTCTCGAACTGAAATCGATTTTATGCCTCGCGCCGCTTGCGGGTTATACCGGGCTCCCGTTCAGGTTGACCATCAGGGAACCCGGCGGCCTTGGTCTGGCCGCCACTGAACTGGTCAACGCGCGCTCGCTTATCGAAAGGCAAAGAAAAGCCTTCGAACTAATCGAAACACGGCCCGAAGACCGGCCTCTTGCAGTTCAACTGTTCGGCTCAGTCCCCGAGGAAATGGGCGACGCTGCGGCATGGCTCGAGTCGCAAGGCGCAGATGTCATTGACATCAACATGGGTTGTCCAGTGCCGAAGGTGCGTCGGACCGGCGCGGGCATCGCGCTGATGGCAACGCCGGAAAAAGCCGTGCAACTGGCGCAAGCGGTGGTCAACGCAGTCCGAATACCGGTCACAGTCAAAATGCGGCTTGGCATGGACGGCACAAGAATTGTTGCGCCGGACCTCGCAAAAGCCATGGAAGACGCGGGCGTTGCTGCATTGTGCGTGCATGGGCGCACCGGCGCACAAGGTTTCAGTGGCGCTGTCAGTCTCGACGGTATCCGCTCCGTGGTGCAAGCGGTCAGGCGAATACCTGTCATTGGAAACGGTGACGTCACAACTCCGGAAGCTGCCAGACTGATGATCGAGAAAACCGGCTGTGTTGGCATCAGCATCGGCAGAGGCGCATTCTACAATCCGTGGATTTTTGCGCATACGGATCATTACCTGCGCACGGGTGAGCTGCTGCCCGAGCCGTCCTTTGATGACCGTGTGCTGTTCATGACAAGGCATCTGGACAGGATGATCGAGATGTTTGGGGAGGCGCGCGGCTGCATGATGTTTCGAAAAATCGCACCGCTGTACACACGCCTGTTCGGTCCCGCAACCCTGTTCAAACAGCGGATTGTGCATCTGTCAAGTCGGTCTCAATTCGATGAGATCATCGAGGAATACAGAAGTTGGCGGCGGGCTTTCACGGACGGCGAAGGCAATCTGCTGCCACGGTACCGTCCTGCGCCTCTGACAGCATCGTTCATGTGAACGCTGTGCTGTCGGAGTGCCCCTGGTGAAGCTGCAATTCTGCTTTTTGGGCTTGGAACCTGCACGCCCGGCGCTATAGCTTTCCCCCAAGATGAAAGCGAAAGCCACATCGAAACCAGTTTATCTGATCGCAAATGGCGATCTGCGTCTTTCTGCAAATCAAGAATGCTGGGCTGAACAGGCAAAAATGGAAGCCGCGTTGACGGCCGCAGTCCGCGCTGAGGGCTGGAAAGTCGTGCGCGCCCATCCATACGACCCTGTGAAACGCCATGGGTTCATCGATTCACAAAAAATGGGGCTGGAGGTCTTCCGCAACATCGATCCTTGCACGCCCATCATCGTGGCCGAGTCAGTCTGGCAATACAGCCAGCATGTGTTGCCGGGCCTTTATTCGCACCGCGCGCCGATCCTGACAGTTGCCAATTGGAGCGGCACATGGCCCGGCTTGGTCGGCATGCTCAATCTCAATGCGTCGCTCACCAAAATGGGCGTGCCTTACAGCACACTCTGGAGTGAAAAGTTCACCGACAAGCTTTTCCGCAACGGACTGCGCCAATGGCTGACGCAGGGCGTTGTCACACATGACCAAAGCCACGTCAGGGACCTCGCATTGCTCAAGCTCCCGCCAACTGACGAGCAACTCGGGCGTGAGTTTGCGCGCAGGTTCAAACAACAAAAGGCGATCATGGGCATTTTCGATGAGGGGTGCATGGGCATGTACAACGCCATCATCCCGGACGAGCTGCTCAATGCGGCCGGCGTTTTCAAGGAGCGCCTCAGCCAGTCCGCCCTTTACGCAGCAATGCGCGAAGTGCCGGATGCAGATGCCCGAGCGGTGCTTGACTGGCTGCTCCGCAAAGGCATGAGGTTTGCATGGGGCAGGGACGAGGCAACCGAGCTGACCGAAGCCCAAACACTCGAGCAATGCAAGATGTACATTGCCGCACTCCGAATTGCTGATGAGTTCGGCTGCAGCACGATCGGAATTCAATACCAGCAAGGGCTCAAAGACCTCGCCCCGGCGAGTGACCTTGCCGAGGGCATGTTGAACAATTGCGACAGGCCGCCGGTCAAATGCGCGAAAACAGGACGCGTCTTGTACGCAGGCGAAGCACTCCCTCATTTCAACGAGGTCGATGAATGCGCCGGTTTGGATGGGCTCGTTACGTACTGGCTATGGCGCGAATTGGGATTCCCACCGGAGAACACGCTGCACGACGTTCGCTGGGGCAACCATTTCCGGGGCGATGGCGTGGATGATTACGTCTGGGTGTTCCTCATTTCCGGCGCAGTTCCCCCGGCGCATTTCATCGGCGGTTGGAAAGGCGCAACGAGCGAACGCCAGCCGCCGATGTACTTCCGGCTGGGCGGTGGAACACTGAAGGGTGTTTCGAAGCCGGGATACATCGTATGGAGCAGGGTGTTTGTCATGGGCGGGAAATTGCATGCCGATCTAGGCGTGGGCGAAGTGGTCCGCCTGCCAGATGCCGAAATCGAGCGCCGTTGGCGTGAAACAACGCCGCAATGGCCGATCATGAATGCGGTCCTGAAAGGAGTGTCGAGAGATCAAATGATGGCCCGGCACAAAGCGAACCACATCCAGGTCGTGTACGCACCAAACGAAAAGCAAGCCCACCGCGCATGCCGAATCAAGGCCGCTGCGTTGGCCGAGCTCGGCCTCGAGGTGCACCTTTGCGGGCAGGTTAATCTCGAATAACAAAGCGCTGATCCGTCCGGAGCACCAATCCGGTCCAGCTCCAACGCGTTCGTTGGCCATGCAGATTCCCGGTTGTGATCGGGGTGGTGTCGGCCTTTTTGCACTGATTTGCGGTTTGCCCGTTCATGTGCGTATGTAGCATGTGATGTTGGGCTGGCGGCCGGGCTGGCGGGCCGTTCGAGATTCAGCCTGAATTGCAAAACCGAACTGTTCAACTGCGGTTTGCATCGAGATCATGAGTGACACTGTCAATCAATTGCTGACGCTCGCACACGAACTCGGGCGCGAAGATCGCCAACTCGCAATTCTGGGCGAGGGCAATGTTTCTGCCAGGCTCGACGGGGGTCTGTTTGCTGTCAAGGCCAGTGGAACCAGACTCGCTACGCTTGAGGCAGGACAAATCACGATCTGCCGATCCGACAGAGTGTTGCCTTTGCTGGAAAAGCGGCTGCTCACAGACACGGCGGTTGAAGCTGCTCTGCTGGAAGCGCGCGTTGACTCCAGCGCGCCACGTCCCAGCATCGAAGCAGTGTTTCACGCATGGCTTCTCACGGTGGATGAAGTGCGGTTTGTCGGGCACTGCCATCCGCTTGGAGTGTGTCAGGTGCTTTGCTCGCCCCGCGCGCGGGACTTTGCTGAGCAGCGCATGTTCCCGGACGAAATCGTCTTTTGCGGGGCTGCATCTGTCTATGTGCCGTATGCCGACCCGGGTTTGCCGCTTGCATGGCAGATTCGGGAACGGACTCGTGACTTCATGAATCTGCAGGGGCGCGTGCCCCGTTTGATCCTGATGCAGAACCATGGCGTGATCGCTCTGGGATCAACCCCTGAATCGGTGCTGGCTTCCGTGCTGATGGCGGAGAAAGCCGCCAGAATATTCGCCGGAGCTGCCGCAATGGGCGGCCCGAACTTTCTCTTGCCACAGCATGTGGAGAGAATAGCAGGAAGACTGTCAGACCTGTCTGACAAGTCTGACCCCCTCACCTTGTCTTTTTCCTGATCTGGTACAGTCTCTCGGTAAATCCCCCGTTCTGTTCAAAGATTCTGCACTGGCTTTCGAGCTGGCGCCTGAGCAGGTATGCGGCCTGATTCACCGCGCAAATCATCGCGTTTGCCGCGACTTCAGGCGCGGCCTTCTCCACAAACTCGGCCAACCCAGCCAACCCATTCAACCGCGCAACACCATGCGGTGCCGGGGGAAGATTCCTGACACAATCCTGCGCAAGCCGTGCCCGCATGGCACGAGCCTCCCGGGAGTCTTTCGGCCAAACCCGGAGCCCGCGTTGCACAAGGAACGTTTCATAATCACGGCACAATTCATCAGAAAGACTCGCGCGGGCGATATTGGTGAGCTTGATTTCGCCCTTGCGAGAAGTGGCCGCGATTCCGCTGCCTTCGCTGATGTTGCGGACTGCGCTGCGGGCGGCTTGGACCATTTGATCGGTCATTCTGCGATCATTTGGGTAGAAGCGCCTGCGGAAAGCTATTGTGGCCTCGTAAACAGCCAAAGCCACTTTGTAGCTTCGCAGTTTGCGGTAACCCCCATGAGGGAGAAGAACTGCGGGTTTATCTCCATGCTGGCCTTGTGGAACTTGTCCTTGGTCTGACCCGTCCGACCTGTCTGACTTGTCTGACATTTCCTGCCTCCTTTTCTTTAAGCACCATACTTATAGCCCAACAATTCCCTTTTCACAACCATGAGGTTCCAGTTGCAGAGGGCATGCGCAAGTCTTACTCTCACTCCAACCGTGGCATGAACCAGAACTCCCACACAACAAACGGACCGTCGGTGGCCCGCCACATGCGTGCCATATCGCACAAAACCAAAGCCCATTTCGCGCGCCTGCTATCCGCGTTCGCAGGACTTGTTATCGGGCTGACGAGCATGCTGTCCCAACAGTCGCCCGGCAAAGTCACGCTCAGTGCCGAGCAGTTCAGGTTCGATTTGGAACCTGACAGCGGCAAATGGGAACTCACCGACCTGAAAACCTCTGTCACATGGAGGTCGAACCCGTCACAACCGCGGTTCGGCGAAATCACGATCGAAAGAGCCGGCAAACGCGACACTTTGCCGCTGGACAAGTGCGAAGCCAAGAGCAGCGAGCGTACGCTCGTGTTGACGTTCAGCCCCGTCGCAAATGACGACCAAGCCAGGGTGCAGGTCCAGCTCCGCGCTGCCGCGCCGGACACGCTCGAGGTATCTTACGACGTGGCGCCGGGCCTGACCGTGCACTCCGTCCGGCTTCTTGACAGGGCAATGTGGATCACTGATGCCGATCGCGGTTGCGTGATAGTGCCCGTCCGGGAGGGACTGTTGATTCCATCAAACAACCACATCGAATTCACGCGTTCGTTCGACACCTACGCCTACGAAGGATGTCATATGGCAATGCTCGGCCTTGTGAAACGTGGTTCTGCCGCATTGATCACATGGAACGACCCGTACGTTGTCGCTGAAGTGCGAAGTGTTGCCGGAACAGCCGCGCCTCAGGGCAGCAGCCAAAACCTCATGGTTTCCCTGGTGTTGAGCAAGACCGCAAGAGCTTTCAGCATCAGACTGCTCGGTCAGGGCGATTACGTTGCCATCGCAAAAGCATATCGAGAAGTCGCAGCAAAACGCGGCTGGGTCGTGCCATGGGAAAAGAAACTCGCCGATCAACCGGAAAGAGCCAAGCTGTTCGGCGCAATCAATTTCAAACTCTGGAGCGCCCTCGACAGGCAGATGAATGAAGACAGCACGCGCGAACAACGCGTGCGCGTCAACTGGACATTCGACGAGGCAGCCGCAATCGCTGAACATTTGTACCGCGATCTCGATCTCAAGCGCGTCCTCTTCCTCATGGGCGGCTGGATTCACCGCGGCTACGACAATCAGCACCCCGACATTCTTCCTGCCGCGCCCGAGTGCGGCGGGAACGAAGGTTTGGCCGATTGCGCGCGCCGTGTCATGAACCTCGGATACGTCTTCGGCTTGCACGACAATTACCAGGACATCTACCGTGATTCGCCGTCATGGGATGAATCGCTCATAATGAAAGCGCCCAACGGCAGCCTTGTTAAGGGCGGGCACTGGGCTGGCGGACGCGCTTACCTCACCTGTTCGCAAAAGGCGCTCGAGCTTGCGCAGCGCCCACAAAACCTCCCAGCAGTCCAGAAGCTCACTCGGGCGAACGCCTACTTCATCGATACCACTTACGCGGCGGGACTGCAGGAGTGCTTTGATCCCAAGCACCCGCTCACAAGACAGGATGACATGAAATGGAAACAGGCGCTCTCGGATTATGCGCGAAAGCTGTTTGGGATTTTCGGCAGCGAATGCGGACGCGAATGGGCATTGCCGCACAGCGATTTTTTCGAGGGCCTTACTGGCGTAAGCGGGCGGCCATATCACGACGCAAATCTCCTGCAAAGCGTTGGCGGCTGCGTTGTGCCGCTTTTCGAATTGGTCTATCGCGACTGCATCGCAATGTACGGCAAGTACGGCTACGATCCCGCCAATTCGGCCGAGTACGTCCTTCAACATTTGGTATTTGGCCGGCCTCTGCATTATCACAACATCCCCGCTCACCTTTACTGGAAGGACAATGTTCGTGAAACCGCTCTGGCAGTGCGGCCCCTTGCTCCTGAAGTGGATGTCACAGGACCACGCGAGCTGGAAATAAGCTATCAATGGCAAATCGAAAAACCGCCAGGCGATGACTGGCATGTGTTCGTTCATTTCACCGATTACCGAGGAACAAATGTCTTCCAAAACGATCATGCCCCCCGCACGCCCACTTCCAAATGGCGCACGGGCCGAATGGAATCCGGGTCGTTCACGCTTCATTTGCCGGAAAAACTGAAGGCCAGCGTCGATGTGCGCGTGGGCTGGTGGCAGCCCAGCTCGGGCAAACGCGCCCTTTTGCGCGGCGTGCACGACGGTTCACGCCGGTACATCGTCGGCCGTTTGGATGTGACTGACACCGGCCTGCGATGGTTCCCCCTGGACGAAACCAACCAAGCCATGCGCCCTGATCCCGCGTTGTTTGTCCGTGCCGACAACGGATGGGCAGACGGCTTGCATCCGCTGGATAGATTCGTCAAGAACACATACGAAATCCTGTCGCCATTGTATGAGCTGACCGCCACAGTCCCAATGACCAAGCACGAATTCCTCACGCCGGACCGGTTCGTCCAGCGAAGCTGTTTCGGCACCGGCGAAAACACGCTTTCCGTCACGGCCAATTTTGGGCCGAACCCGATCGAGCTCGAAAGCGCCACAGGCGGCAATGTTGTTTTGCCCCCTTATGGTTTCGTGGTGGAATCGCCACGGTTTGCTGCCTTTTGTGCTCTGACCTGGAACGGGTTGAATTGCTCGGAACCATCTCTGTTTGCTTTGCGGAGCCTTGACGACCGCCCACTCGAAAAATCCGAACAAATCCGAGTGTTTCACGGTTTTGGGGATGCACGCGTGAAGCTCGGGAACCGGGTTTACACGGTCGTCAGAGAAGAAATCGTTCGACCTGAGAGCGGAAGATGAACACAAACGATCAAAATCAAGTCACATATTCGAGAAACTGTCGCATGAAAAATGTTCAAAGACATCGGCCGAGCCTGGGCAGTGCCCGGCATTCCATTGTTGGTCTCGCAATCGTTGGGCTGCTGATTTCTGTGGCCTTTTGCCAACAGTTGTGGGAATCACAAGCAGCAGACAAGGAAAATGCCCCCTTGAGAGTGTTGGTCATCACGGGAGGGCATGACTACGAAACAAACCTGTTTTACCGCATGTTCGACGGGTTCAGCGGAATGACTTATCAGGCAGCGGCGCACCCGAAAGCGCACGATTGGTTGAAATCGGACAAGGCCGCACAATACGATGTCATCGTGCTGTATGACATGTGGCAGGAAATAAGCGACACCGCGAAGGATGATTTCGTCAACAGACTCAAACAAGGCAAGGGATTGGTCGTGCTTCATCATGCTCTGGCCAGCTACCAAGCATGGCCGGAATATGAAAAAATCATCGGCGGCAAGTATTACCTTCAAAAAACTGTCGTGGCTGGAATCGAAAAACCCATGTCAACCTACCTGCACGACGTGACATTCAAGGTCAAGGTTCTGGACAAAACTCATCCGGTGACCCGCGGGGTGTCAGACTTCGAGATTCACGACGAAACGTATAATCTGTTCGACGTTTCTCCAAACGTCGTCAGGTTGCTCGGCACCGATGCGCCCACCAGCGGCAAGGTAATCGGGTGGGCGAATAGCTACGAGGGCGCCAAGGTCGTTTATTTGCAGCTTGGCCATGATCATCTTGCATGGGAAAACCCGGCTTTCCAAAAGCTGCTGAGCCAGGCCATCCGCTGGACCGCCGGACGCGAATGAACAGCATGTACTTGAAAGTCATAGCCTGTGAGGTCTTGTTTCGCGAAATCTGTTACCTCACAGCCACTTCACAGCACACAATCGATCTGGAGTTTCTCACCCAGGGTTTGCATGACACGCCCGCGGCGGGCCGGCTCGAAATCCAGCGCCGGCTCGATGCCTTGCCCGCGGGCAAGTACGACGCAGTGCTGCTGGGTTACGGATTGTGCAGCAGGATTCTGGCTGGGTTGCGAGCCGCCAACACGAGGCTTGTCATTCCCCGCGCGCACGATTGCATCACTTTTTTTCTCGGGTCCCGAGAACGCTACCAGAAACACTTCGGCAATCGGCCCGGCACTTACTATTTCACGTCCGGATGGTTGGAATGCCGCCGGCGCCGGAGCGACATTGCGCGCAGCGGATACGCAGGGTTTTTGCCGGCGCCTTCAACCCCGGCACATGACCGGTTGTACGCCGAGTGGGTTGAAAAATACGGCGCAGACCAGGCTGAGTACCTTTCCAAAACAATGGCACAATGGGCGCAGAACTACACCCACGGCGTGCTGATTGACTTTGATTTCACTCGCCATCTTGATCTGCGAAAAGAGGTCCAGACCATTTGCGCCGAACGCGGTTGGGAATACGAAGAAACCGATGGGAACCTCGACCTGGTCAGGCGCTGGCTGAACGGCGATTGGCCGGAATCGGACTTCCTGATTGTCCCTCCCGGCCGGGTTATCACTCCGGCCTTCGATGACAGCGTGATTGGCCTGGAACCTTGAGCGCGGGCCGCGCAGGAATCGCAGCAGGACGCCCATTGCCACTTTTCAAGTGCGGTGACGTGACGTAACTTCTGCGCACGCATTGTCGATGCCGACTGTTTTCATCAAGACCTACGGTTGCCAGATGAACGAGCGCGATTCCGAAGCTGTCGCTGCTCTGTTCATCGCACATGGTTTTTCCCTTGCCGAGTCGGAAGCATTGGCTGACGTTGTTCTGCTCAACACATGCAGCGTGCGTGATACTGCCGAACAAAAAGCGCTGGGCAAGATGCGGCAGCTCGTCATGTCGCGCGCCCACGCAAAACGGCGTCAAGTGCTGGGTTTTCTCGGGTGCATGGCCCAGTGCCGGGGTGAAGAGCTGCTCGGTCGCATCCCCGGGGTGAACCTTGTTTTGGGCACTCACAAGCTGCATCGCGCGCCGGAATACGTCCAGCGGCTGATTGACGCACCTGAACGGTCAATTTGCGACGTGGAATCAGACGCCGAAGGGGATCGGGTGCTGTGCGAGCATTTGACGTTTTCTGACGGACAAGCCCCGGCTGTGACCGCGTTTGTCACGATAATGCAGGGATGCAACAGGCGCTGCGCGTTTTGCATAGTGCCATCCACGCGCGGTCGTGAGCGAAGCCGGCCGATGGCGGAAATCCTTGCCGAGTGCCGAACCCTTGCCGAACGCGGCGTTCGGGAGGTGACGTTGCTGGGGCAGATCGTGAACAATTACGGCCGAGCAAACCGCGAGCCTGGTTCAACCGTGTCGCCATTCGTGAGGTTGCTTGAAGAAATCAACGCGGTGGATGGCATCGAACGAATCAGGTTTACGTCGCCGCACCCGGCCGGGTTCAGCGATGATCTCATAGAAGCGTTTGGGCGTTTTTCGAAGCTTTGCGAACATGTGCATCTGCCGCTGCAAAGCGGAAGCAATCATGTGTTGCGCCAAATGCGCCGCGGGTACACCCGGGAACAGTACATGGAATTGGTTGCCAAGCTCCGGCAGGTCCAGCCTGAAATCGGGATCAGCGCTGATTTGATCGTGGGGTTCCCCGGCGAGACCGAGGCGGATTTCGAGCAGACCTTGCAAATGGTCGAAGAGGTCCAGTTTGACAGCGCATTTGTTTTCAAGTACTCACCGCGACGGGGCACGGCTGCAGAAACCCGGACCGACCCTGTTCCCGGGCCGGTCATTGCGGATCGGCACGCGCGCTTGTTGGCGGCGGTGAACAAAGTGGCCGAGCGCCGGTTCTGCCGCATGATCGGCAAAACCGTCGAAGTGCTTGTCGAAGGACCGAGCAGGCGGAACCCTGCGCGCATGGAAGGCCGGACAAGATGCAACAAGATTGTTGTGTTTTCGGCCGGGCCGGGGCATGTTGGGCGGCTCTTGAACGTGAATATCACGCGCGCATCCGCCGTGACTCTGTACGGGGATGCGGCCGTCATGGATCGTCAAACAGCATGAAGTTGTGGGTGCTAGCGTTGTTGTTGGGGCTGGGGATTGCCTTGCCCCAGTTGTACGGAGTGCTCAAACCGGGCAGGTTCGCTGAATTGCTCCGGAAGTTCCCGAGGTCCGAGCTCTGGGGGTTCATTCTGATGCCATTGGGAACACTCTGGTTCCTCTACAATTTGAAGACCGACGACATTTCGGACTTTGCGGCGTTCAAGCCGATTCTGTTCATTGGCTTTGCCGTGATAGGTTTTGGGTCGTGCGTGTTTGTCCGGGATTTCCTTGCTGTGCGCGGGCTTGCTGTTGTGATGCTTCTGCTGTCGAAAGTGGTCTTGGACACCGCCCGCTGGGTTGACACCGAATGGCGTCTGGTGCTGGTCGTGTGGGCCTACGCGTGGATTTGTGCTGCCCTTGTGTTTACCGTGTCGCCATGGCGGATGCGCGACCTGATAGCTTTCGCCACTGCGAACGAAAACCGCGTCCGTCTCGGCAGTGCAGCAAGATTTGTCTTTGGCGTGTTCATAATTCTGTTGGCGCTCACGGTGTATCGGCAAGCCGAACTTCAGGCAGCCGCCCAATAGCCAGCTCAAGATATTGCTCGGGCGGTGGATTCGTCTTGCTACGCCGCCGGCGCGGGTCAACTGCAAGCGTCAGCACGCAGGATTTTCCGGCAAGCAAGGAGTTCCCCGCCGACTGGTATATGCGGCTGCAGCGCAATGAATGGTGGGAGCGCAGACGTGGACGTGAAACCGGTCATTGCCTCAGATCAAAAATGTACCGGTAGCAATCAGCAGTGTACGGGCTGTCGGGTCTTTCACCGTACAAAGTCAGGTACAGTTCAAGGTCGTGGGTTGTCCGGTCTTCGAGCAATGAGAAGTTGGACAACTGCAGTGCGGCGGGCTGGTCCGGTTTGCGGTCATCAATCACGGTAACAGTGTCTTTCTTGAGGGCGACTTTCTCCTCGTCCACTTCTGCTATTACGAGGGGATATCGCGGCGAATTTCCGTCGGGCGGAGTGCGGCTGATGTTGCCGACCCAATAAAGCTTTTTGGTCGCACTGTGCCGAATCATTCGATGATAGGACGATGGGGAGTAAAAGCTTGTTCCATCGTCGTATTGCCATTCCTGAGGCGCGCTGAGTGTGATTCCGCCGTCGTTCGAGACACTGAAAAACTTGCGCCCGGGGACTTTGGCGCGTGTGCCGTCCCATCCGGTCGTTGAACCGCGCCACACGACAAGAACACGCCTGTCGCGCAACTCGGTCACTTCAGGTTCCATCAGTCCTCGCGCGGAAAAGTCGGGGGAAATCTCAACCCGTTTGCCCGGCTGCCAATTGTAGCGGCCGGTGGTTGAATCCCATCGTCCGATAAAGCATAACGATCCCATTTTCCATGGTCGCAAATGATTGCGGCTGTCGCCCTCCGCGTTTGCATGCGCCACGCAATGGACAAGGGTGCCGTTCGAATGCCGCAGAATGTTGTTTCCAAAGTACGCCTGGTTCGGCCGAAGAAAAGCCTCGTCCCACGGGTTCTTGGGATCAAAGTCCGGCCCCGGCTCGTACTTGAGCTGAACCGGCTCGCTCCAGGTTTGTCCGTGATCGCGCGAAACCCGCGTATAAGTGAAACAGTTGTAAACCCCGTTGACCTTGATTTGCCGCAGCCAAACACCAACCAACAGGCCCGAAGCCGGATCGAAAACTTCTGCGCCTCCGCCTTCCCAGACTTCTTTGCCGTCGTAATAAACGTCTGTAGATGCCAACGGCCTGCTCGGTTCCCATGTCCTGCCGTTGTCGAACGAAAGCCTTGTGAATCTCTCGCTGTGAACATCGTCGCGGAACTCAACCCCATGCGTTTCGAGCCGTTCCAGTGCGGGGCCGACGTATCGAACACTGACAACCGCTGCTGCGCCGGGGCGCGGATGTCGCTTGTACAATTCCTTCTTGCAAAACCCAATTGGCACGTTGAGGTCCCAAGGAACTGCGGCCTCGGCGGGCTTCCCAAGCACACGCCGGATCGCCCCGAGTAGTTTCGCATCTGCCCCGGGAGCCACCCAACACCAGTCGCGAAGGTTGCCGTCGCCTTCCGCCCAATGCCGAGCTGTGGGGATGTAACCCGGCGCGCCGTCGCCATACGCAGCCACCAGAACATGGCTGTCTGAACGCATTTGTTGCGCTGCGAGTTGAAATTCGACGTAGGACTCACCGGGTAGAAGCAGCAGTTTGACAACCCCCAAATCGAGGCATGGAACATCAATCTCCGGGCGCCGTTCAAGGCGCCGTCTCCAGCTCAGGCCCATTGCCGCAAGACACTGTTTGAATGGGTCGGTTTGCGGTGTCAATCTTGCCTCGAGTTCGCCATTGCTGAATCCGGCGTCACTTCGTGGATCGAAACGCACCGGGGCGATTTTGAACTCGGCGCTTTCGAGAGGGAACCGCTTCGTTTCATGCCACGCTTTCACCATTGCCTGATAGAGTCTGTCGGCCAGCACGGGCCGGTTCTCGCGGTTTCCCATGTTGTATTTGCCGGCTGTGACATTGCCTCCGCAGCCGGTGAAATAGATTTGTGCGGTCTCAGGCGTGTCGGTTTGGCGCCGTCTGCGTGCAATGCCCGGAAAATCGGCAGAGACCTCGCCTTCGCCGTAATAGCTCATGGGATGAGTTGCGTAGCCGCTCAACGCGAGCAGAGGAGCATCCTTGTTCCAGAAACCTACCGTTTTCAGCCATGGATCAATGAGGCCTTCCGGCGCTTTGCGCGCGTATGCGTCCGTGGTGCGGCTGGCGCGGTCAAACCGGACAGAACCGTCGTGGGCGATGTACCGGCGGTTGGACGCCACACACTCGACCTGTGCCTGACCGAAGCCGAAATGTGTCACGGGCTGTGCTTTGGGCAATGCAGCGCGCAACGCGTCAGCCACGCGTTTGACAGCGACCTCATGAAACTCCGGATCGCAAACGGTTCCTTTCAATCCGCGTTCCCGCAGGAGCCGCTCCGCCTCAAGATCGGCCACTGGCGCGTCATGCTGGTGGACCGTGGCCACCATCACGCGTTCCGGCGCAGTCCCAGCGGCTTCGGCCAATGCTTCCTGCCACCGCCGATAGGCCTCGTTCCGGATTTCACACCAATCAACAGACACGAACACTATCGGACGCTCCGGGCCGATCAACACGAACCCGTGCGCTTCGAGCGGGTCAGCGATTCTTTTCGACAACCACGCGCCTCCCATCATCCCGTGGCCGATCGGCACAGTGACATCCGCGGAAAACGTGGCCAGCCGAAATGAATTTGCCAGCGCGCTCCCCGCGGCTGTCGCTCCCGCGATAATGGTGCACATTGCCGCAAACACGGTCCATGATTTCATAAACAATCCTTGCATTGCCGCGCGTTATGGCCAGCATCGCCTTGCCCGGCCATCGAGCGGGACACTGACACGACCGGACTCCGTCCCTCAATTGCCTGACCCGGTGCACACGGCTGCTATCAGCTCGAGAGCAACTGTGATGTCTTCCCCTGACACGTTCAGGTTGGTCACAGCGCGAATCGTGTCCGGCCCGGTTGCAAGCATGCGCACGCCAAGCGCATCAAGCTTGCGGACGAACTCGGTCGCGGATGCGCCGGTGACCTGGAATAGAACGATATTCGTTTCGACCGACTCGACATCGATCGCGATGCCGGGCAACCGGGACAAACCTTGTGCGAGGCGTTTGGCGTTGGCATGGTCATCGGCCAAACGCGACCTGTGATTGTGCAGAGCGTAAAGTGCGCCTGCAGCAATGATGCCCGCCTGCCGCATGCCGCCTC
This sequence comes from Verrucomicrobiota bacterium, assembly GCA_029907285.1. Classification (GTDB taxonomy): domain Bacteria; phylum Verrucomicrobiota; class Verrucomicrobiia; order Limisphaerales; family J093; genus JAAYVR01. Next base: position 18,271 of record JARYMD010000032.1, read on the forward strand.
CGAACTGCTTTCTGAACCGCCT
>JARYMD010000330.1 GCA_029907285.1 Verrucomicrobiota bacterium
GCCCGACCGCTCTTGTGCTGCCAATGGAACGGCTGGTTCGCGAACTTGCCAAACGCGGCGTGGAAACTCTCGTGGACGGCGCTCATGCGCCAGGAATGCTGCCCTTGAACCTGAACAAGCTCGGGGCCGCATATTACACTGGCAATTGCCACAAGTGGGTCTGCGCCCCGAAAGGCGCCGCGTTTCTCCATGTGCGGTCCGACCTCCAACATGCCATCCGCCCTCTTGTCATAAGCCACGGCGCAAACTCACCCCGAACAGACAGATCACGGTTCCTGATCGAATTCGGCTGGACCGGAACTGTTGATCCCTCGGCTTACTTGAGTGTGCCCATTGCCCTGCAATACATGGAATCCCTCGCGCCAGGCGGCTGGCCAACTATAATGCGAAGAAATCACGACCTCGCCATGGCGGCGCAAAGGATTCTCTGCGAAGCCCTGGAGATTGCCGCTCCCTGTCCGGACCACATGATAGGTGCGATGGCGGCCATGCCATTTTGGGATTCGCCCGAGCCTGAGCCCCCCAAATCACCGCTCTACGTCGATCCTGTTCAGGACCTGCTCCTGGAAAAACACAGCATCGAAGTGCCAATAATGCCATGGCCCGCCCATCCCCGGCGCGTGCTTCGCGTTTCGGCTCAACTCTACAATTCCCTCGGCCAATACGAATTGCTTGCTCATGCACTGAAATCTGCGCGTTAGCCCACATGTGTCGCAGCCCGGCGCAGCCGAAACCACAGTTGCCTGATGGGCACTGAGCCGGCGCCTGCGCCCGCTGATGAACGCTGCGAGTTGAACGTTGGCCGTTGAGCGTTCTGATCCTTTCATCCGGCGGGTCGTCTGTTGGGGAACGTTCAACGTACAACGCTCAAAGAATTCACTGCACCAATGATTGCTCAATTCAAGGGCCGCCTAAAGGCGGGATTCTAACGGCCGCGGGCGTCGCATCGCCCATGGCGCAGGAGCACCGATCACTGTCAGAGTTCCGTGTTTGCACGGAAACGAGAAAACTGTCCGCCACAACTCCGGCGCGCCGGCGACGGTGCGCCCTGCCTGTATGCAGGGGTTCATGCACGGTAGGGCTCGCTGTCCCCGGCGAGCTGCAAACAAAGTGCCCGGCACTTTGTTTGGGGCCACGGGACTCATTCGTCCGCGCTCATTCGCCGGCCATCTCTTGGTGTGTCGAAGCGCACCGGTCGGTTGAGCGCGGCAAACGGGTCAAGAGAGACCGGGTTGCGAATCATTGCGCACCTTGATCATGAGGTTGGAGTTTGCACCTGTCCGGTTTTGATCTGGCAAAAACCAGATCGCTTGGTTCAATCACCTCCGATGACGATGCACACTTTTCAGTTACTGCGAATGTCCTTCGCCCTCATTGCAGCGCTCACCGTCATTTGCTCAGCACAACCCGCCGTGCCTTTTGTCCTGCCATGGGACGATTCAAGTCCGGGCATTGCCGACTTTTCACCGCTGAACGCACCTATTGGCCCAAACGCCCGCGTGACAGTGGACGCGAACGGGCATTTTGTTGTCAGCAGCAACCGGATTCGTTTCCTTGGCATGAACTTCGCCGGCCAACTGCCATTCACTCCAACAAACAAAACAGAGGCCGTCGCCGCCCGCCTCGCAAAGTTCGGAATAAACTGCGTTCGTTTCCATCACATGGACGCGCCATGGGCACATGGCGGCGGGCTCCTCGCCTACACCAGCACAACAAGCACAAATATCAATCCGGCCCAGTTGGAAAAACTGCATTACACCGTCGCTCGCCTCAAAGAACACGGAATTTATTCTGACATCAACCTGCTGGTGGGTCGGCAGTACCGTTCTCGCGACGGCCTTGGCAGTGCTGTTGCCACCATGGATTGGAAAGACACACATGTGCTTGGATACTTCAATGACACAGCACTTGCACTCCAGAAGGACTATGCACGCAAGGTGCTCACCCCAATCAACAGGTTCACAGGCCTGCCTCTCGCCAAGGACCCAGCAGTCGCATTCGTCGAGGTCATCAACGAAAACGGCATCATTCAGAAATGGCTGGATGGCGGGATTGACCGTTTGCCCGCCAGCTATGCCGCACAGCTCGGCTCGAAATGGAACGACTGGCTCGCGTCGCGTTACACAAACGATGCTGCACTCCTTGCCGCATGGCGGGCCATCGACCAGCCGCTCAGCCCGAACCTTCTCAAGAACGGCGCTTTCAGCAACTCCCTGAGCAGTTGGACCACCGAGCAGCATTCCTCGGCACGTGCTGTCTCCAGCCGCACTTTTGATTTCATTGATGGCGCCCCCTCCGCGCAAATCAAGGTTACTCAGGCCAGTTCGGAATCGTGGCACGTCCAGTTCAACCAGGCAGGCTTGAGCGTCGCAATTGGCCAGCCCTACACGATCTCTTTCTGGGCAAAATCTGATCCGCCAGCCGGCATCGATGTCTCCGTGATGCAGGCGCACGCTGACTGGCAAACCGTCGGCTTCAGCCAGCGGTACTCTCTTTCCACAAACTGGCAGCAATTCACCCGCACGTTCGTCGCAGACCGAACCGACACCAATGTGCGCGTCAATTTCGGAGGCATGGGTGCCGCACTGGGAACATTCTGGATCGCCGATGCCCGCTTTCATTCCGGCGGACAGGTGGGTTTGCTCCCGCCCGGCACCTCGCTCGCAACCCACAGCGTGCCAGCCATACTCTACTCCGGCGACGGTTACACAGGAACAGCCGAAGCACGAAGGGATTGGTTGCAGTTCCTCCGCGACCTTGAGTTTCAATACTACGAACAAATGCTCGAATGCATCCGCTCCGAATGCGGCTACGACGGGCTTGTCTTTGGCACGATCATGGCCAACAGCCCGGCCACCGTGCAGAGCAGGCTCGACGTCATCGACGGTCACGCCTATTGGCAACACCCGGTCTTCCCCGGCACACCGTGGGACATGTCGAACTGGTACGTGCGAAATGTTTCCATGGTTAACACGCTGGCCGATGACAACACACTCGCCGGCCTCGCGCGTCAAAGAATCAAAGGAAAACCATTCACCGTAACCGAATACAATCATCCCCAACCGAACTATTACGGAGCCGAAGGACCATTGCTTCTCGCCGCTTACGCTGCTTTCCAAGATTGGGATGGGGTCTGGATGTTCGACTACGGCCACGGACAAGATGGTTCCACCACCATGGGCTGGGTGCAGGGCTTTTTTGACACCGCCCAACACCCGGGCAAAATGGCAAACCTGCTCCTCGCCGCAAATCTTTTCCGCCGCAGCGACGTCCAACCCGGACAACAAGAAATCACCATGGCGCTCACCCCGGAAACCGAACTTGACCTCCTGCTAAAAAGCCACGCATGGGGCATTTTTTCTTCAAGCCAGCTCGGTGTCCCGAGCAAACTCGCTTTCGCCAGACGACTCAGCACAAGTGTCGGCACAGATGTTGCCGGCCTCACAAATCCACCCGCCGGGCCGACAGGAAGCATCATCACATCTGACACGGGCGAACTCACTTGGGACCTCGGCATCCCTGAACGCGGGTTGGTGAAAATCAACACCCCGCGAACCAAGGCGTTGATCGGTTGGTGCACCAACAAGATAATCAATCTGGGAGGACTCATTTTCGCCCCCGCCACAAACACCCTCGGCTGGTGCACAATCGGAGCCACAATCGTCCGCGGCGATTCTTTCACAAACGAGTGCCAAGCACTGCTCGTCGCAACCGGATGGTGGGAGAACACAGGCCAGACATGGAAAAACACGGAAAAAACCTCCCTGTCAAAGTTCGGAGGTCCGCCTGTCCTCACCGAGGTTGTCCCATTCACCCTGAGTTTGCCCATAAGCACAAACCGCGTCCGAGTCTGGGCTCTGGACGAACGAGGCCAGCGGAAAGCTTCCGTCACCGTCACGGGCAACGCCACCAATGCAGTCATCGTCGTCACCACCAACAGCTCGACCATATGGTACGAAATCAGTGTGTCGCCTTTGACCGGCTACGCACAATGGCAGACACAGAATTTCACCGCGGCCGAAATGTTGGATGCAACTGTGAGCGGCGAAGGCGCCGCTCCGGCAGGCGACGGAGTGCCAAACCTCGCAAAGTACTACCTCGGACTGCCGGCAAAGACGCCTGCACCAGCCGACCGCCTGCCGCTGTCGGAACTGATCGTCATCGGCGGGCGATCGTTCCTGGCAATCCGCCATCTCCGCGACAAGGCAGCCACCGACGTCAAATGCAGCCCTGAAATATCCAATGACCTGCGCACTTGGGAATCGGGGCCGTCTGCTGCGGTACTGCACTCGATCGAAGACCTCGGGACACTCGAGCGCGTGACATTTCGCGACACTGAACCCATTGCCGCCCGCCAGCAGCGTTTCATGAGACTTGCCATTTCCCGCTGACAAGGCGGAAGGCCGGACTTGGTCCCGGGCGTGCCGCCGCGTGTGACGCTCAGTCTTTCACAATCAAAACGCTGCAATGGGCATGATCGCTGATCCGATCTGCCGTGTCACCCAGCAAACGCCCCCAAAGTTCCGAATGATCGCTGTGGCCAACCACAATCAGATCGTAGCTGCCTTCTCTGGCAAAGTTAACGATCGTTTTTGCCGGATGACCGCGCCTGACTTCGCAATCGATCTTGATGCCATGCTGCGCTGCCACCTCTTCCACCTCTTTCTTTCGCTCCTGAAAGTACTCTTCTGCGGCTTCAGCTTCGGCTTCGGGCTCACCGGGCACGTCTGAATGCCGTGGCAAGGGCTCTCTTACCCACAGCGCTGTTATGCGCGCGTTGTACTCTCTTGCGAGAACAGCGGCACGCTGCAGCGCCCGCTTTCCGCCGCTGGACCCGTCATAGCCAACCAGTATCTTTGTGAACATGAACGCCTCACTTTCTATTCGGCAATTTCGCCATGCCTGCCCCGACCTTAACCCTGCGTTGGTAAAACCGTCCCCACGCGTCCATCGCCCGCCGCGTAGGTTCAAAAAACTTCTGTGCAATCAAAGTCGGCACCACCGCACTCAGTATCACCACCGTCACAAGGATTGAGTACTGCTGCTGGTCTATGATCTTGTTCTGCAGCC
>JARYMD010000331.1 GCA_029907285.1 Verrucomicrobiota bacterium
AACGGCGCTAACCGCCGCACGTGTGCGCCGCGCCGAGGCCGAAGCCGATCGCAACATTGCAATTGCCGCTTTGCGCAAGGCGCTCGGCCTGCCCCAGCTTGACCTGCCGGACCTCAACCCATGAACACAACCGATACGAACAGTTTACTCCCCGCAGAATCGCCGGTGAAAAAGCAGATTGGTTTTGTTTCAATTGCAACCTCGCATTGCACGATGGCCATGAGGAAAAACAAGTTGCCTGACACAATTCCAACGCGAAGGACCAACATCAAAGCGTGGTTTGGTTTTGGATCATTGATTCTGGCCTTGGCAATTGCCGGGTGCAGCAAACACGAGTCCGCTGCGCAACGCGCTCCACTCCCAACAGCCTCCGTCCGCGTCGCCAAGGTGGAAACCGGCAAGTCCATCGCACGCGAGGAAGTGGTGGGCACCGTTCGGGCGCGTGAGCGCGCGACTGTCGAGCCGAAAGTGAGCGGGCGAATCATTCGGCTGAATGCGGTGCTGGGGCAAGCCGTCACAGCAGGGGATGTGTTGTGCGAACTTGACGTGCGCGAAATCAAAGCTCGCCTTGACCAGGCAGTTGCACAAAGCGAGCAGGCCGCCAAGGACCTCGAACGATACGCCAACCTTTTGAAACAGGAAGCTGTAACACGCGCTGAATATGACGCCATGGAAGCCCGCAGCCGGATGGCCGCAGCAGCCGTTACAGAAGCCGAGACAATGCTCGGGTACGCGAAGGTTACGGCGCCATTCTCGGGCGTTATCACGCGCAAACTGGCCGACGTGGGTGAGCTTGCGTCGCCGGGCCGTCCGCTGGTTGAGATTGAGAATCCGAACGATCTGCGGGTCGAGGTTGATCTCCCCGAAAGCCTCCTGAGCCAAATCCGGATCGGCACCAAATTGCAGATTGTGCAGGAAGAATCGCCTTCGGCAGTCGAAGGGACTGTGAGTGAAGTCGGACCGTCCGCCGATCCCATGAGCAGAACCTATCGTGTGAAAATCGATCTGCCCAAAGAAAGCGGTTTTCGCCCGGGGCAATTTGTGCGTGTTGCGGTGCCTGCTGGCGAATCGCCAAGACTGCTGGTGCCGTCCGGAGCGGTCATTGAAAGAGGCCAGCTCGAGTTAGTCTTCGTAGTCACGAACAACCTCGCGCAACTGCGCCTTGTCCGGACCGCAAAGCGCACCGGGGATTCTGTTGAAATTGTCTCGGGCGTTAGTGCCGGTGAGACGGTGGTGACTGACGGCGCGAACACGCTCACCGACGGGCAGCCTGTGCAGATCAAATAAGGCCCGCGGTTGTCCCGTGGGAAAGGATCATTCTCCAGCCGCCATGAGTTCGAGCAATCATCACAGTGTGCAATCGGAAGGCATCGCAGGCCGGGTAGCGGGTGCGTTCATAAACTCGAAACTTACGCCGCTCGTTGTACTGGCGTCGATTTTGCTGGGTGTGTTGGCCGTGGTGAAACTACCACGCGAAGAGGAACCACAAATCAAGGTTCCGATGATCGATGTGATGGTGGCAATGCCGGGCTTCACAGCCAAAGAAGTCGAAGAACGAGCCACCCGCCCGATGGAAAAGCTGCTTTGGGAAATCTCAGGGGTCGAATACATCTACACCACTTCACGGCCGGGCGAAAGCCTCGCAATCGTCAGATTCAAGGTCGGCGAAGACCCTGAAAAGAGCCTCGTCAAGCTCACGCACAAGTTGCAGGCGAATTTCGACCGAATTCCGCACGGCGTCTCATTCCCGCTGATCAAACTCAAGTCGATAGATGATGTTCCGATTCTCGCTCTGACTTTCCACAGCCGGACTCAAGATCACTATGCTTTGCGAAGGCTGGCTGCACAGGTGGACGACACAATCAAGCAGGTCCCGCTGGTGGCCGAAACCACAATCATCGGCGGCGCACGACGCCAGGTGCGTGTTCTGTTTGATCCGGCGCGATTGGCCGCGAGGAATTTGAGTCCTGCGGCTCTGGTTCCAGTTCTGACCCGGGCGAACCGGCAGTTCGTCGCGGGCAACCTCGCTTCCAATAACCAGGACGTTATTGTTGAGACCGGGGCTTTTCTCACGGACGCCGAGCAGGTGGGCAATGTCGTCGTTGGGGTATTTGGTGGCAAACCGGTTTACCTGCGCGACGTAGCTGAAATCAAAGATGGTCCGGAGGAACTGTCGCAGTATGTGTTGTTTGGCCGGGGCGGGGCGGATGCCGGCCATGGCCATGAACACGGCGAAGAGCCTGCGGTAACGATCAGCGTGGCAAAACGGCCTGGTGCCAACGCCATCGCAGTCGCAAACGCCGTTCTCGCCAAAGTCGAGTCTCTCAAAGGCCGGATCATACCAGCGGACGTCGAGGTGAGCATCACGCGTCATTACGGCGAAACCGCAGCCGAGAAATCGAATGAACTGCTCCTTCACATGGGCATTGCAGTGGCGAGCGTGTCGTTTCTCATTTTTCTTGCGCTTGGGTGGCGCGAAGCCGGGGTGGTGGCGGTGGCAATTCCATCCACGCTGGCTCTGACGTTGCTGGTTTTCCATCTGCTGGGTTTCACCTTGAACCGGATCACGCTTTTTGCGCTGATATTCTCGATAGGCATTCTCGTGGACGACGCAATAGTTGTGGTCGAGAACATTGTCCGCCACTTCCATTTGCCCGAGAACAAGGGCCGCCCGTTTGCCACAGTTGCAGTCGAAGCTGTGGCCGAGGTAGGCAACCCGACGATACTGGCAACGTTCGCGGTCATTGCAGCAGTCCTACCCATGGCCACAGTCGGCGGAATGATGGGACCCTACATGCGGCCGATCCCGGTCGGCGCCAGTGCAGCCATGCTGTTCTCGCTCATCATATCGTTTGTGGTCACTCCGTGGGCTGCGATCCGGATACTTCGCTGGGGCCGAAAAGGACACGGGGTGGGCGGCCATCACTCGAGCGGACCGGAAGGTTCAAGTGGTGGAGAAGGGCTCTTCAGCCGCATTTATCGCCGCAGCATGCGGCTGCTGGTCGAGCACAGGGGAGTGCGGTGGGGTTTTCTTGCGGGACTCAGCGGTCTTCTCGTGATTGCAATGGCCATGGTGGCGATAGAATGGGTCAAGGTCAAAATGCTGCCCTTCGATAACAAGAGCGAGTTTCAGGTCATCTTGAACATGCCCGAGGGCAGTGCGCTTGAGATGACCGCTCGCGCAGCGCGCGAGATTGCGGCTGCTGTTCGTGACGAGCCCGAGGTGACGGATTATCAGGTGTATGTCGGCACGGCAGCGCCGTTCAACTTCAACGGTCTTGTTCGGCACTATTTCATGCGCAGGGGCGCAAGTGTGGCCGACTTGCAGGTCAATCTCGTCAACAAACACGATCGCAGCGCCCAAAGCCATGACATAGCCAAGCGTGTTCGGCCACGTGTTGCCGCAATTGCCGGAAAATACGGGGCTCGAGTTGCTGTGGCGGAAGTGCCGCCCGGCCCGCCGGTTCTGCAAACTCTGGTCGCCGAAATCTACGGACCCGACGAATCCAGCCGCAGAGCCCTGGCGCGTGAAATCACCGCTATTTTCAAAGGCACAGAAGGCGTCGTTGACACTGACTGGTACATCGAAGACGACCAGCCAAAGGCAACATTCGTCATCGACAAGGAAAAAGCCGCGCTGCACGGTGTTTCCGCCGAGACAATCTCAACCACCCTGAGATTGGCCGCCGGCGGCATGTCGATTGACCTCTTGCATAAACCAACCGAAAAGGAAGATGTTCCAATCGTTCTGCAACTGCCCTTGGCAAGCCGAACCACCCCTGAAGAGCTGCTTTCGATCCGGGTTCAGGGTGACCCGCGCGCGGCATCGGCTGCTGGCGGAATGCCTGCGCTGGTCCCACTCCGTGAATTGGTGAAGATAGAATACTCAATCGCCGACAAAAGCATTTATCACAAGAACCTGATGCCTGTGACCTACGTGATAGGCGATGTCGCAGGCAAGATCGAAAGCCCCGTCTATGCTATCCTGAAGATGAACAAGGAACTCAGGAAGCTTGATGCCAGAAAGCTCGGGGGCAGCAATGCGGCGATCGGGATTTACAATGCACAGATGCCCTTCACCGATGTTGCCCCGGCGATCAAATGGGATGGGGAGTGGCAAATCACAATCGAAGTGTTCCGCGATCTCGGAATGTCATTTGCAGCCGTGCTCATTCTCATCTACGTCCTCATGGTCGGCTGGTTCAGGTCATTCCTGACGCCGTTGATCGTGATGGTTGTAATACCGTTCTCGCTGTTGGGCATTCTGCCGGCACACGGCGCTTTGGGGGCTTTCTTCACCGCGACCTCCATGATCGGGTTCATGGCCGGCGCAGGCATCGTTGTCCGCAATTCAATCATCCTCGTGGACTTCATCGAGCTGCGTCTTGGCGAAGGCAAGACACTGGCTGACGCAGTCATCGAGGCCGGCCTCATAAGATTCCGGCCGATCATGCTAACGGCAATGGCGGTTGTCGTGGGCGCAGCGGTGATACTGTTCGACCCGATTTTCCAAGGTTTGGCAATTTCGCTGATGGCCGGGGGCATCGTATCGATGCTGATCAGCCCGGTTGTCGTTCCGATTCTTTACTACATGACTCAATCGGCGCGTCACAAGCCGGGCCCTGAAACCGCACGCGTTGAGCAATAAGAGAGGCACTTGTCAATCTTCAGCGGCAGCACCTCAACCCGTGCATCGGCGTCCATCTACCTTCCGCGCACGCGCAAACTCAACGCACATAACGGCCCCGGGCGTGGCATCGCCTAGAATGCGGGACAGCGGATCGCTGCCACAGTTCCGCGTTTACGCGGAACCCCAGCCAGTTCACTGAACGGTGCTCATGTCCGGTTTCATGAAACTGTTCCGCCTAAAGGCGGGACTCTGACAGCCGCGGGCTTCGCATCGCTCAAAATGCGGGACAACCAATTGCCGTTAGAGTTCCGCGTTTACGCGGAAATGAAAAACTACATTGAAGCGGATTCTCCACTAACTTTTTAGCCCAAAACCTGCATTAACCCTCGATTTGACATGGGTTTAGTCCACTTTGAATTT
>JARYMD010000332.1 GCA_029907285.1 Verrucomicrobiota bacterium
CCGAGGAAGAAAGTGGCGGTTGGAGCGTGGTCGGCAGCGGGAACTGCACGCGCAAGGCGTGACCACTGACCGCGAGTATGAGCTGGCAGAAGCTGCGTGGAAGAGCGCCGCGGCCAAGGTGCGCGAGGCGAGCGAGCGTCTGGCCTTGCTTGTACAAGGTCCGAGGCAGGAACAGATCGAGCAGGCACGGGCACGGCTGGAGCAGGCGCGGCACGGGTTGGCTCTTGCGGAAACGCGTTTGCGAGAAGCGACGTTGATTTCTCCCCTGTCAGGGATTGTGTTGTCGGAAAACGTTCAGAGTGGGGAGTACGTGTCCCCGGGGACCGGGGTGGTCACGGTTGGGGATTTGAGTCGTCCGTGGTTGCGCGCTTACATAAACGAGACAGACCTTGGCAGGGTGAAGTTGGGACAGCGGGTTATCGTGGCGACTGACACATGGCCGAACAAGGCCTACGAGGGCAGGGTGACGTTTATTTCGTCTGTGGCGGAGTTCACGCCCAGAAACGTCCAAACACATGAGGAGCGCGTGAAGCTTGTTTACTGCATCAAAGTTGGGCTGGAAAATCCAAGACTCGAACTGAAGCCCGGGATGCCGGCGGATGGAATCATTGACACGAGCGGACCAACAAATGAAACTGCGAATCGGCCGGGCAGTTCCACGCAGCGATCGAACGATTGAAGACACATGAAGATCGGCATTGGCATGCCTGCAACCAGCCCGGCAATTTGCGCCCAGTCGCTCTCCAGGCGATTCGGAAGCTTGATCGCTGTGGACCGGATTACCTTGGCCGTTGAAGAGGGGGAACTGTTCGGTTTGATCGGCTCGGACGGTTCGGGCAAAACAACGACAATTCGGCTTTTGGCCTCGATAATGAAACCCACCTCCGGTGACGCATGGGTTCTTGGCCATCACGTCGTGCTGGAAAGCGAGGCAATCAAGCAGCAGATCGGGTACATGGGGCAAACGGCGGGGCTGTACGATGATCTGACGGTGTCGGAAAACGCCGAGTTTTACGCTGACATTTACGGAGTGCGCCGCAGCAGTCGGTCAAAACAAATTGAACGGCTCCTTGAATTCGCCCGGCTGACACCGTTCAAAAACGGCTCGCCGGCCATCTTTCCGGCGGAATGAAACAGAAGCTGGGGCTTGTCTGTGCTTTGGTGCACGAGCCGCGAGTGCTTCTCCTTGATGAACCGACGAACGGCCTGAACCCTGTTTCGCGGCGCGAGTTTTGGGGTCTGTTGCAGCCGCTGCTCGCGCGCGGAGTGACAATCCTCATGTCAACCGCATACTTGGATGAAGCCGAGAGATTCGGCCGGCTCGCGCTGATGCACAACGGCCGGATAGTGACCGTTGGAGCACCATCTGCGGTCAAGGACTTCGTGCGGGGCGCAATTGTCGAGATTCAATCATCCCGAGCGCGTCACGTGGCGGGGGTTGTGGAAGAGCTTGTGCCTGGCTGCCGGGCTCGTCTTGTTGGTGAAAACGTGCGTGTTTGGATGCCGACGGGCGTGGGATTGAGAGACAGAATCGAGCGCGCTTTGGCGGATGCGGGGGTTTCTGTTGGGTCGATCAGTGAGGTTGAGCCTTCGGTCGAGGACGTGTTTGTTGCCGTGCTGGGAGAGGGCCATAGGGATGGACTGCAGGAACCGTCTGACGAGAGTGATCTGAGAATCCGGTGACGCAGTTCGGGTTCTGTTCGACAGCGCATGAGAAACGAGTCAGCAGCAATTGCCATCAAGGCGACGAATCTGTTGCGGCGGTTTGGAGATTTTGTGGCCGTCAACGGGGTTTCATTCGAGGTTGCCAAGGGAGAAGTGTTTGGTCTTCTCGGGCCGAATGGCGCGGGCAAATCCACGATTGTGAAGCTCCTGTGCGGACTTCTGATGCCCAGCGGCGGCACTGCCCGGGTGGGTGGATTCGACGTTTCAACGCAGTCGGATTTGGCCTGGATGCAGATAGGATACATGAGCCAGCGGTTTTCTTTGTATGACGATCTGACTGTTGAAGAGAACCTCGGTTTTTTCAGCGGCATATACGACATCCCTGCGGCAAAGAGACGAAATCGGATGGATTGGGCGATCGAGATCGCCGGTTTGAGTGAGCACAGGCGCACGCTCGCAGCCGATTTGGCAGCGGGGTTCAAGCGCCGACTTGCTCTTGGCTGCGCCCTGATGCACGAACCAATGATTGTGTTTTTGGACGAACCGACCTCGGGTGTCGATCCGATAAGCCGCCGGCAATTCTGGGATTTGATATATGAACTGGCAGGGGCGGGCACAACCGTGTTTGTTACGACGCATTACATGGACGAGGCTGAATACTGCCATCGGTTGGCTCTCGTTTACCGTGGCGAGCTCATCGCCTGCGGCAGCCCGGGTTCACTCAAACGCGACATTGTTCGGGACACGGTGATTGAGGTGGTTTGCGACCGGCCTGCCAGTGCCCTGACAGTCGTGCAGAATACACCCGGAGTGAATGAGGCGGGAGTTTTCGGTAACACTATTCACGCACTCACGCTTGAACCGGCGGTGGTCACGCCGCTCTTGAGGGCCCGACTCGTTGAACAGGGGTTCCCGCCGCTGAAGCTTGGCCCAACAAAACCGTCCTTGGAAGACGTGTTTGTTTCACTGATCTGGCATAGAGACCGGGATCGGCCGGCAGACAACGCATCGCAATGAGTCTTCTCCGATTGATTGCCATTGCCCGCAAAGAGCTGCTGCATGTGGTCAGGGACCCACGGAGTCTCGCCATGGCCATCGGAATGCCGATGCTGATGCTGCTCTTGTTCGGGTACGCACTCACACTGGATGTGGACCGGGTTCCGATTGCGGTTTTGGACCGGAGCAATTCAGTTCTCAGCAGGGAGTTGATCAGCCGCTTCGCCGGATGCAGGTACTTTTCGGTGCGACTTCACGCTTCCGACTACGACGAGCTTGAAAAGGCGATTGACAAGCGCGAGGTATGGATGGCTGTCGTTTTGCCGGAGGATTTTGCAAGGCGGCTGGATTCCGGGCGTAACACGACTGTGCAGTTGGTGATGGACGGAAGCGACGCCAATGCAGCAACGATTGCACTCGACTACGCGGAAGCTGTTTGCGACAACTTCTCAGAGCGCATGCTGTTCGAGGCGCTCGAGAGAAAGGGCCGGTCGTGGCTGCAACCTCCGATCGATCTGCGCGCGCGGGCGTGGTTCAACGAGGCGATGAAATCAAGGCACTTTCTTGTGCCGGGTCTCATTGCGGTGATCATGATGATACTGTCGGCACTGCTGACATCGTTGACTGTCGCGAGAGAATGGGAACGCGGGACCATGGAGCGATTGATTGCGACGCCGGTTCGGGGGAGCGAGTTGTTGCTGGGCAAACTGACTCCGTATTTTTGCATCGGAATGCTGGACGTGGCGCTGGCAGTTGGGTTGGGGGAATTTGTTTTCAAAGTCCCGCTCCGGGGCAATGTGTTGCTGGTATTTGGCGTGGCGGCAGTGTTTCTGATTGGGACCCCGTGGCTTGGTTTGCTCATCAGCATCGTCGCAAAAAACCAGCTAATGGCAAACCAACTCGCCATGGTTGTCACATTTGTACCCTCGTTCCTCTTATCCGGGCTGATGTTTTCGATAAGCAACATGCCGTGGGCGCTTCAGGTTGTGACATATCTCGTGCCCGCGCGGTATTTCGTCTCCGTTATGCGCGGCATTTATCTGAAGGGTCTTGGGGTCAGAATGCTCGGCTTGGAGATTCTGTTACTCGCGATATTTGCCGCGTTGGTTGCCATTTTGGCAAACGCAGCGTTCAGAAGAAAACTCTGAGGAACACTAGGACGCAACGATGATTGCCAGACGTGTTTGGCACATGATTATCAAGGAATTCCTGCAAAGTCTGAGAGACAAGCGGATGCGGATGATCATTTTCGGGGTGCCGGTTATTCAGTTGCTGATGTTTGGATATGCGGTAAACACCGATGTGAGAAACATCGCACTGGCAGTGGTGGATCTGGATCAGAGCGCTGAAAGCCGGGAGTTCGTGAGCCGATTTGTCTGTTCCGGGCATTTCCATGTGAAAGGCTATTTGGAACATGAAAATCGGATTGGAGAAATCCTGGATTCGGCAGGGGCGCAGGCGGTGCTGCGCGTCAATGCCGGGTTTGGACGTGCGGTCAATTCGGGGCAGACGCCAGCCGCGCAATTGCTGGTTGACGGAGCCGATTCGAATACAGCAGGCATCATTCTCAGTTACGCGTCCAAGATCGTGCGCAGATATTCTCAAGAGTTGATGGAAAGCAGATTGGCCAGAACCCAAGGAGTCGTGACCCCCTTGTGGAAGGTCGAGCTGCAACCCCCGCGCATGGCACAACGAGAACCTCGAGAGCCGGCACTATTATGTGCCGGGAGTAATGGCGACAATTGTAACCCTGATCAGCCTGTTGTTGACCGCGATGGCGATTGTGCGGGAAAAAGAACTTGGAACGATCGAACAAATACTTGTTACCCCGATTCGGCCGGGCGAGTTTGTCCTTGGGAAGACGATACCTTTTGCGTTGATCAGTTTCGTTGACGTGATTCTTGTGAGCGTCGTGGGGACACTGTGGTACGGCATACCGATTCGTGGGAATCCGTTTTGTTTGTTGCTCGGCGCATCGATGTTCCTGCTGAGCACGTTTGGGGTTGGGCTGTTGATCTCGACGATCAGCCGCACTCAGCAGCAAGCGTTGATGACTGGCTTCTTCTTCTTTATGCCTGCGATGATGCTTTCGGGTTTCATGTTCCCGATCGCAAACATGCCGGAGCCAATCCAATGGTTGACATTGCTGAACCCGCTCCGGCATTTCCTCGTTGTGATACGAGGCGTGTTCCTTAAGGGCGTCGGTTTGGACGTTCTGTGGCCACAGGTGCTGGCTCTTGCTTTGCTGGGGGGTTTCACTCTGGCAATTACAGTCAAGAGGTTCCACAAGACGTTGAGCTGAACCAAAACCGATCTCGCTCACGCCAAACCCGGTTCTTGCA
>JARYMD010000333.1 GCA_029907285.1 Verrucomicrobiota bacterium
GGGTGGCCGATACCCCAAACCCCGTTCCAAACAACTGTCCTGGGCCAGCAGCCCGATATCCTCGCAACAGTCCCCCCGATGCTCTGCAACAGCACGATCGATTCGATCATCTGCCACTCCTGGAAGCCCCGCTTAGCAGATCACTCTGAGGCTTGGCGTCGCTAATGTTGTCATTGGAACTCAACGACGGCACCGTGTCCGCCGCTAGCCATCACCCGATGAATACAGATGTCGGTGACGTTCGTGGGCAGCGGACTGTCCGACAGCCAGACGCGGGCTGCACGGAGTGGAGCCAGATGCCGCAATACCGTGGCGTCGTCCACTGTGCCGCGATTGTCCAATGGGCCGGCGCCCGAGGCGGACTTCGCGGGGTCGGGCTGCTCGCCAATGTTGGCAAGGAACTCGAACCCCTTGGGCGCGGCCTCCTTATTATTCGTGTTCACATTGCACCCAATGAGGCCGCCCCATGCCGGAGGTTGGGCCAAGTTGCGCCATACATCGTCGGCGGTGGTCTTCTGTTCGATCCAGAACTGGTTGTTCAATGCCAGCACATTGGCGGAGGCGCCGTTGCCGCGCAATTCGAACCGGCAGCTTGTCTTTGTCTCCACCGGCATCAGGATGCAGGTGGCCAGTGTGAAAAGACCGCGAAAACTGTCCACGGCCACTGTGGGCGCCGCAGGGGAAGTCGCGTAGGAAAAGCGGGTGGCGTCGATGCTCAACGTGCCTGCATCAGTCAAACGCAGTCCGCTCAAGGAATCACTGCTGCGTTCATGATAAACCCCGCGCACGACTAGACGCCCGCTTTGGCGCACATCATATTGGCCTGCCGCCGAGCCGGTGGCACCGGTGAAGATGCTGATTTGATTGGTGGCGTTTTCCGCGTTTGGTCCTCCCAGCACCTCGACCCAGCGCCCGCCGTTGCCACTGCCTTGGAGACAACGCAACAGCACGTCGGTGTGGTCCAGGCCGGCCAGGCGCAGAGCAGCCGCATTGGTGTTGCCTTGAAGCGGCCCGCTGACGTTTAGTTGATCGGCCAAAACCCGGCTGCCTGGCTGATCGCAGTGTTCCACGACGAGTGCCCGCGCCGGGCCGGCGTGAATGTAGAAGTCCCGCAGTGTGGCATGGCTCGGTCCGCCAAGCCACATCACTACGCCATCGGCCGGTCCTGTCCAATCGATGCGGGTGCCAGTCTCGCCTGCACTGTCGCCCACGAGTTGCAGGTCGCAGCCGGCGGGGACACGGAGTGTTCTCGAGACCGTGTAGCGTCCCATCGGCAAATGAACGATTGGGCGCTGGCCCACCAATCTGGCGGCACTATCAATGGCTTGCTGGATCGTGTCTGCGTCCGCTCCCCGGGGGACTTCAAACACTCTCCGCGCGCGGCGCGGCGGCGCAGGGGGCAATGTTGGGGGCCGGTCAGCGATTTCGTTGGCCGCCACAACTCTTTCAGCCAACCGGCGGAACCGTCCCCGCTCTTCAACAGCGTTGGTCTTGGAGTAGAGATTGCCGACCATTGTCTGGTCGCCCCATGTCATGCGCACACCGCGTGTCGCACCAATCAGGCGGAACTGATTGTCCACGACCAGATATGGCCCGGCATTGTCGAGGATGACTGCCCAATCGCCGGTCGGATCGAGCACTCGGTTTCCGGTGAGGCTTACCGGCGAACCCCAGGTGTGCCCCGTGCCGAAATCAAAAAAACAGCGCGAGCCGACGCTGGTGTTGTTGACGACCGAGAACACCATCAGGTTGACGCTGCTCAAATCTGCGATGCGCGAGCGGAGGAAGAGAGATTCCCACACATGCCAGTTGCCCATGACGTTGTGGATGCCGCGCCCACAATCCTCGAATCGGCCGTACCAGACCCAGATGTCCATCGAATTCCAGTTCACCGTTTGGACGCCTGTTCCGCAACGGACGAACTGGCAGCGCAGCACGGCATTCTCCGCCTGCCCGGCTGTTTGCGGTCCGCCGAAAACCAACCCATTGGTGGCGTCGCGAAAGACAATGTCGCTGGTCTCGTTGTACGTTGAGAAGGCCGGCCCGTACAACAAGGCTGTTCCTGCGCGGCCGGCACCATCAAAAGTCAGGCGCGAGATTTTCGAGTACCAGGCATCCCACTGGAACATGGTGCCGCCGGGATTCCCGTCCCAGCGGAGCACGGTACGCGCCGGGTCTTCGCCGACGACCGCGACGCCCTGGCAATCGGTATGGGCGCTTCGGACTGTCTTGAGCGTCTCGGTCAGACGATACACGCCGGCGGGAATGTACAACACACAGGAATTGGTGTGTGCGATGAGTTCATCCAATCCACGCTGGAGCGCGGCTGTGTCGTCGGTTTCCCCGTCGCCGCGCGCGCCGTAATCGCGCCGCGCGTCCCGCCAACTCGGGAATGGTCCTGTGAACTCTTCCTCGCTTGTGGCCGTGGCCGAGAGCCCGAGGGAAATGAGCACCAGAACGGCCATGCCTTTGCTCCAGAACACCGCTTGCCCGTCGAAATTGCGCATGAGCTTTTCCTCAGATTAGCAGTTGTTTGAGGTCGGAAAGCGAGCCTCCGCGATCGCCGGAAAAGACCGCGTATTCAGGTGGTCGCCTGATGTGTGCAAAGGCTGATTTGGAGCTACGCACAGCCGAACTTCTTCGGAGGACGATCCCATTTTTCGTCATTCTTGATCAAACTGGTTCATTGAGGCAACCACAAGATCTTCGCGACTATGAACGACCTCCCAATATGACACAGGCAGTTCACGGAACAGTGCTCATGTACGGTTTCATGAAACTGTTCCGCCTAAAGGCGGGACTGATACGGTTTCCAAAGTTATTCAGCCGACGGCGAGGAAAACACGCAGGAACTCGCCGCAGCCGGCGGTGAATAACTTTGCCGTGCGCAAAATTAATTCCAGTGAACAAGATTTGCCTCCGAGCTATTCTTGCCCCGGTCGCATCGCCCCAGCCGGTTCACGGTCTAAGCGAAACCACATAGCTCCAGCAATTCCTGAGAGGAGAAGCAGGACCAGCCCCTTGATTCTCTTGAGGCTTCCGCACCTCTGCCTGTTACATTGGTTCATGACAGAGCGCCGATGGATCAAGGCCGCCAGATTTGTATCACCGAAAAGCCCGTGCGATCGGGCGCCGGATTGATGCGGCCGAGACGGCCGCGCTCCCGGCGCCGTTGCTATTTCCAAGGCCTTGCGGGAGCGCGGCGATTCTTCGCCGCACCCGGGCCGGTCAACGATCGGGCGCCGGGTTTTCCACGGTGCGAATTGCTCTGGTGCACCTCACCGCGGCCGGCCGGGCAGTGCGCGATGCGGCGAGGACATAGAAACGCAACTGCCACCTTGACTGCACCCTGCCCGTGGTTCTCAATCACCAAGTCATGGCGATTTGACTTGTGAATATTATGCGATTCCCACACCTGGTTTTTCATTCTTCGTTGTCGCTGAGTATCACGCTCGCTCTGTTGGCCGCTGACGCTGCGCCCGATGGCACCAGCCCGGCCGACAATCTTCCGCCGCATATCCGCCAAGTGACATGGTTCGGCGAACGCGCCGACTGGTCGCACGACGGAAAGCGGATTCTGTTTCTGTCCAAAACATTTGGCGACGCCATGGAGCTTGACCTCGATACAATGCGCATTCGCAACCTGACTGCGCATTACCCGCACCACGGCTACACCCGGGCGCTCTACCTCGCCAACGGCGACCTGCTGCTTTCGGGCCCTGACCAGTTTGCTCCCAAGAACCCCGGTGACGCGCGGGTCCAGTGTTGGCTCTATGTTCTCGACCGAAGTGGAAAGAAACCGCCGGTGCCGCTGGGCACCAAGTGCTCCGAAGGCCCGGCCGTCTCGCGCAAGCGCCTCCACATCGCATGGACCCACGTCGCAGCGCAGTACCCGGATGAGATGCCGCCGGGCAGTTCGCGGATGCAGGAAGCTGACATTGTGTACAAAGACGGGAAACCTTGCCTGGCCAACCAGCGGCTCATAATTGACAGTCGCGACTTGCCCTTCAAGTGCACACTTGAAACGCAGAACTACCGTCCGCCGGATGAACGCGAGCTGATCTTCAGCGCCTATGGATATCAGGGCACAGAGGTCATCGGCATCGATTTGCTGACCAAAAGAACAGTCAACTACTCGAACGCGCCCGGCCAATACGACGAACCAGAGGGCATCTTCCCTGACGGCCGCTACACGCTCGTCGAATGCGACAAGCAGAATCTCAAGGGCGCAGGCTACGTTGATTTGTGGAAGTTGAAGCTGGACGGCAGCGGTGAGTACGAACGCCTCACGCACTTCAGCGATTATCCCGGCTACAAGGCGTCGAATCCGGTCGTCAGCGACGATGGCCGTTTCATCGCTTTTCAAATGGCGAAGTCAAGCGAAGCAGCGGGCGTTGGCCGCGGCATCTTTGTGCTCGATCTGAGCCGAGCGCCGACTGCACCGCGATGACATTGGTTTGGCCGCGCCCGGAAGTCTCACCGGAATGAAGGTCTGCGTTACCTCAATCGGTTTGCCTGTGAGATTCTACCTCAACCTGCATGTTCATTGATCCCTTGAATACCTGCACGTCGCGGACTGCGTAGGCCATCTCAGTATATTGAAAATCCTTTGTATGCGCCAAGATTTTCAGGCTGCAAGTCTAGTCAATTTCACGGTATCTGCTTGTCTGGGCGCCAGTAAGGCGGTCACAATGGTACGGCCTTTGGCAGTGACCTGGATACGGTGACAGGCTCGCAGTTTGGGTTTTGCCCCCTGATTGCGGCCTGGCCCGCAAATTGCCCCTTGTTCCAATCGGCGGCTGCCGAAGTCTGCGGAGGAACACTTCGCATGCCGATATGGGGACAGACACGTTGTTTGTACTTAAAAACAAAGCGGCAGCAAGCTGCCGCACTCCAAGCGCTTCGCGTCTGCCAACGCGCAGTGCATCCGCGGTAGCGCCGCGTGCA
>JARYMD010000334.1 GCA_029907285.1 Verrucomicrobiota bacterium
GCTGGGAAATATGCCCTGCGACTCCGTCGCTGGGAAGAGCCCGCTGATCAAGCCCCCACTGCACGCGGCGCTGCCGCGGATGCAGTGGGCGTTGACAGGCGCCAAGCGCTTGGGCAGCGCCCCAGGGAGTGGGGCAAATCATTGACAGTAAGGGCTGAAAGCCCGAGCTAATCCGGAGTTTCGGAGTTTTGGAGGCCGGAGTTTCGGTGGATGCGAGATATCACACGCAAGGGCAGAGCTGTTCAGGGGCCCGGGTTTGGCCCTGCTTGTTCCTGTTCAGCTCTTGGTGAATCTCCGAGTGCAGGAGCATTTTGTTCTTCACTTTCGAGTTCGAGGTCGGGGTAGTACTTCTTCATGCACTCCGGGCAAAGCCCGTGGGTGACTTGGGCGTCTGACTTGCTTGAGATGTAGGATTCGACCTGGACCCAGAAACCTTTGTCGTCGCGGACTTTTTTGCAGCCGGCGCAGATGGGGATGAACCCTTTGAGTGTTTTGATCTCGGCCATCGCTTTGCGCAATTCGGCTATCAACCGTTCTTGCTCGGCCTCGGCCTGCTTGCGTTCAGTAATGTCCTGGCCGGAAGCGATTACACAATACTCATTCGTGCCCGTGTTGGAGCACCGGCTGAGATTGCACAGGAAAACGATGCGTTTGCCTCTGGTTGTCTGGAGTGCGACTTCGATTCCGCGAACCTGAGAGCCTTTGAAGGCACAGTCAACATCCAACATCAACGAGTGCCACTGATCTTGGGGAACGAAGAGCTGGAAGAAGTTCCTGCCCAATGCTTCGTCGCGCCTGCATGCCAGCAGCTCTTCTGCGGCGGGGCTGAATTCCGTGATCAGGTGTCTCGAGTCCAGAACGACTATCGCACTCGGCACGGTTTCCATGAGGGTGCGAATTCGTTTCTCGCTGTCTGCCTGCTTTTCATAGAGCTTTGCGTTTTGGATTGCAATGGCGCCGCTGAGTGCCAAACCAAGCAGCAATCGTTCGTCGTTGTCCGTGAAAGCACCGGGCCGTGTTGATTCTGCCACGATTGAGCCCATGACCTGGTTGCTGACGCACAGTGGCGCGCCAAGGAGAGACCGGCCACGGGGGTGAAACGAGACCAGCGTCTGCTTCTCGCTGAAAGCAAGGAGATCGTCGATCCTTGCTGTTTGGCCCGAAAGAACCACCCATGCGGCGACATGTGATGAGGGTGGCAAATTGTCTGGTGTTTCAGCCTCTGGCATGTCAATTGTCGGCCAGTCATGCCGTTCCTCACCCTCAAACAATGAGCATGCAACCCGCAGCTTGTCGTGTTCCTTCAACACGAGCGCAACAAGATTGGCGCCGACCAGCCCAAACGCTTCCCTGACGATCCGCCTCAGACAATCTTCGAAATCGAGCGTCAAGATGGCCCTGCTTGTCACTATGAGCGCTTCTTGGGCGGCGATTCTTTGGCTGAGCTGTTCTTCTCGAATCACCCGGTCGGTCACGTCTTCTATGGCCGTGATTGTGCCAACGACATCGCCGCGCCGGATGAGGGGGACGATTGTGACCCGCTGGTGCATTCTGTGCTCGTCTTTTTCCCATTCGCCGGGCCCCGCTGCCGAAGTGTGGAGAGGGAAAAGAAACTTGTGAATTCGATGCGCAAGCACGGTTGGCTGGCCTTCCAGCGCCATATGATAAAGCTTGTCCAGTTTGCGTTTCAAAAGGCTCGGGAAAACCTCAAACAACGGTTTGCCGATGACCTGTTCGGCGGTGAGGTCTGAATGCGTGGCCATCCAGTTGTTCCAATACCGGATCGACAGTGACCTGTCCGTTGCGACAAGGCCGAAGATGCCAAGGTCGTCCAGCTCCCATGGGGACTGCGACTCGCTCTCTGCGGGGGTTTTGGCTAGCGGGGCGTCGTCCATATTATCCGATGGCGGGGGAAATGAAATGAACACATCGATGGCATGGCTTCATTCCTTCGGTTCAAGGGGGGAGTTGCACAATTGGGTGACAGCTTCCAGCAGGTGATCCAACGAGGTTACGCCAAGAACAATGACCAAGCAGCCTTCGATTGTGTTGTCGCACAAGCGGAACTTGGTGGTAATGACCAGCGCATAGTGCAACTCCTCGGCGTCCAAGCTCAGTGTGTTCAACATCACCTCCAACACGTCCAGTTCCACACGCGGGAGGGCGAAAGAGATTCGCACTTTCAGCACATCAGCAAATGTCGCAAGACACGAATTGAGGAGTATATTGCCGACTTCTGCGAGCACTTCTTTGGCCGATTCGTCCAACAGTGTTTGCCGCGGCCGGTTCTGATCGCTCAAAAGACACGAGAGAGCCGACGCCCCTTCCAGGTTCAAGAGCAACATGGCATCCCCTGAAACCCGCCCTTTGAACAATTGATGCACAGACACAAGACGTGAAGGAGCAATTCTCGCCAGCAGGCTTCCAAGCTCGTAAATGGGATGGATTGAAACCTCCGGAACATCGAGCACCGCTCTGTGGCCGGTCAAATCAGAAAGCGACGCGGCAGCGCGAGAGAACCCAATGTTGATTACCTCTGTGAGCGCATCTTTTTGAATATCGGTTAGTTGCATTGTCCTTGGATTGCCAGGGCGGAGGTTACAGCGGCAAGCACTTCGGAAGACTTGAAAGGCTTGGGCAGGAAACCAACTGCGCCAGTGGCTTTGGCTTCCTCCTGGACCGGGGTCTGGATGTCTGCGGTGGCGACAATCACACGCGCGTTGGGATCAAGGCCCTTCAATTTGCGAAGAACATCCAGGCCGTGCATGCCTTTCATGGTGAGGTCGAGCAACACAATCTCGGGCTTGACGACGGCGTATTGTTCGATCGCTGTCAGGCCATCTGAAGCTTCGTGTATGGCATGGCCTGCCGGCTCCAGAATTGCGCGCATCATCCGGCGCGAGAAGTTTGAGTCGTCAACGATCAGTATTGTCGCCATATTGCGGAATTTTACATGTTCAGCGGTCTTGGCGCAAGGATTTAATAGGCGCCTGTGGCGGTAGTGCCAGCAATCTCGGAAATGATCGCCAGAGCCATTTGATCAAGTGGGACCGAGCGATCGCTGAGCCCGGCTTCGACAATGGCACGCGGCATCCCATAAACAACACATGTTTCTTCGGATTCGGTGATGAGTCTTCCGCCACGAGCCTTGATCGCCGCAGCACCGGCAAGGCCGTCGTTTCCCATGCCCGTCATTACCACACCCAGCACACGCCCGCCGTAAGTTTCGGCCGCCGATTTGAACAGGACGTCCACAGACGGCCGGTGAGGAAGGTCCAGAGGAGCCACATCCAAGTGCGCAAGGACACGCCCGTTCTCTCGGCGTGAAAATGTCAGGTGACGACCGGCACGGGCCATGAGGACTGAGCCCGGGGCCAGCTCGGCTCCTTCGTATGCTTCGCGGACTTCGATTGGCGACTCATCATTGAGGTGCTGAGCATAGATTTCTGTGTAACCCACTGGCATGTGCAACACAACGGCCATCGGCACTGGCAGATTCGCAGGCAACCGGGGTATGAGCCGGCGCAACGCATGTGGACCGCCTGTGGAGATTCCCAAGACGACGATGTCAATCTGGGTTGCGCCAAAAGCCGGCGGCTCAGTAGATGCAATGAGGTTCTCCCTGGCTTCGCTGACTGGCATTCTTGACAACCGAACCTCGGCTGCTGCTTTGACCTTTTCAATCAATTCTGCGGCAATCTCAAACACCTTTTCCGTTGCGAGCGCAGTGGGTTTTTGGACGAAATCAACTGCGCCGGCATCCAGCGCTGACAAGGCCATTTGGCCTGCTTCGCTTGCGATGCTGACGACAACAACAGGGATCGGTCGTTTTTTCATCTGGGCGCGCAAGAACCCAACGCCGTCGAGCCGCGGCATCATGAGGTCGAGAGTGACAACATCAGGATTGAGTTCTTCGACCAGCTCGAGGGCTTCTTCACCGTCGCGTGCTGCGGCTACAACCTCGATGAACGGGCTGCGGGAAAGCATCTGAGTGATGACTTTTCGTATGTAAGTAGAGTCGTCAACAACCAGAACTCGGATGATTCGGTTCGCACTCATATGTTCATGTCATGCTTTGATGTACGCGAACGCATTGCCGATTTCAACCAGCCGGAACGCATCGGTGAATCTCAGCAAAGATTCGGAAACGCCGACCAACAGGCAGCCAGGCGGCAGCATTCGCCTGTGGAAAACGCCGAGCACCCTGCGTATCGATTCAGGGGAGAAATAGATGAAAACGTTTCTGCAGAAAATCGCATGCGCGGCTGCAAGTTCCTCAACCTCCGCGCCCAGCAGATTGGCTGTGGAAAACCGGATTCTCGAAAGAAGATCGGGCGATACACGCCACAAGCCGCCTTCTTGTGTGAAGTACTTGTCGCGCAATTCTTGTGGCAGGGCCCGGAATGATCGCTCCCGGTACACGCCCAGTTTTGCCCGGGCGACAAGGGCCGGGCTTGCGTCGCTGGCGTGAACCTCGATCGGCGCCCGCTCGAGCCATCCTGTTTCCTTGAGCATGATCAGGATGGACAGCGGCTCTTCACCGGTGCAGCAGGCTGCGCTCCATATTCTGAACGGCGCCGGATTCGGTTTTTCGAAGTACCGCGGCAAGACGTGTTCCGCAAGAGCGCGGATTTGGTCGATTTCCCTCCAGAAATAGGTTTCGGGGACTGCCAGGGCGTCCATCACTCTTGGCCATTCTTCGGAGGCTGAAGGGTCGTATTTCAGCAAATAGTAGTAATCCAGGAAAGACGAGAAACCTCTTTCGACAACACGCGCGGAAAGCTTGTCTGCGAGCAAATCTCGCTTGGCATCGTCGAATATCATGCCAGTGCGCTCGTGAATCAGGTCCCGCAGAAGAGCAAAAGTTTGCGTCGAGAGCCCCAAAGTGTCGGTGTAAAACCTCAGGCCGCCTCCG
>JARYMD010000335.1 GCA_029907285.1 Verrucomicrobiota bacterium
GGCACGGCCATCGAAAGCCGAAAAAGCAATCGGGGTATGAAATATACGGGCTAGGTAGTCAGCCAAATTATTGACAGTAAGGGCTGAAAGCCCGCGTTACTGGGGCCGTTGCTTTTCCGGCGCGTTGCGGGAGCGCGGCGATTCTTCGCCGCCCGCAGCAGGTGAATGTTCGGGCGCAGGGTACGTGTGATCGAAACTTGTGTACGATCGGTTGTCGGGTTTATGCGGCCGGGGACGGCCGCGCTCCTGGTGAATGTTCGGGCGGCGAGTCTGCGTGATCGAAGCGTGTGTACGATCGGTCGCCGCCTCGGTGCGGCCGAGGACGGCCGCGCTCCCGGAACCGTCGTTTTTACCCGGC
Organism: Verrucomicrobiota bacterium; assembly: GCA_029907285.1. Taxonomy (GTDB): domain Bacteria; phylum Verrucomicrobiota; class Verrucomicrobiia; order Limisphaerales; family J093; genus JAAYVR01. The sequence goes on from JARYMD010000335.1 coordinate 359, forward strand.
GCCGATACGACCGCGGCGGTTGTTCAGCACTTCATTTTTCTGCCACGCATTTTTCTACCACTGCTTTTTCGCCTTCTTTCGGTTCTTTCGGATATCACCCAGAAATCAATTGTAGGCTCTTTCTGTCAGCCGAAAGGAATGAAAAGAGGCCAATGCAGGAAGCGTTGTCTGTTTTGGGTCCTTTGCGGTTCAGATGTGGCGGGTCCATGCGAGGAGAGGTCCGGCGAGGTTGTTTTTCACAGCGCGTTTTTCCTGTATTTCGCGGTTCAAGGCTCAACGTGCAACGCTCAACTTACAACGTGGAACTGCCAGCGTTGAAGTGCAGTGCAGTGCGATGTGGGGACAAGCGCGCAGTTCGCTGCCGCTGTCCGGACAGCAGGCGGACTCATCGGCGCATGCATTTGTGTGCGATCTGTGTGATCCGTGGTCAAGAGGCTGAGGAGAACAGGCTGGAGTCGATCAACCGCGGATTTCAATCTGCGGGCGATGCCGAAATCTGTGGGGATATCACCATCTCAAATCCATGCTCCGACACGAATCTGTGGGGAGAGTTCCCCGCAGATTTTGTCGTAGTTCCACAGATTGACCATTGGGGATCCAGTTGGCGGGGCAGCGCAAAAGGCACGGAGTCTCGTGTCGCCGCGGAAAGTCCGCGGACTCACGTGCGCTTGCACATGCGTGGCATCCGCGATAGCCGCGCCCGTTGAAATGGTGTTGTGCAACAGCGTCTTGCGCTCGACACGGCCCGATGGGGGCTTTAACCTGTCTGCCGATATGGCTTCTGAGACCAATCAGCAGCAAGAAACCCGCGCACGAAGGATTCTCGAAGTGCTCCGCCGGACTTATCCGGAGGTGCAATGCGCGCTCAACTTCAGAAACCCACTCGAGCTTCTCATCGCCACAATTCTCTCAGCTCAGTGCACCGACGAGCGCGTGAATCGCGTGACGCCTGCGCTGTTCGAAAAGTACAAGTCCGCAGCAGATTACGCAGGCGCCTCAATTGACACCCTCGCCAGGGAGATTCGCAGCCTTGGCTTTTTCCGGAACAAGGCAAAGAGTGTTATTGACTGCTGCAAGGCCATAGTGGAGAAGCACGGCGGCGAAGTGCCAAGAACAATGGCAGAACTCACCAATCTGCCAGGGGTCGGACGCAAAACAGCCAATGTCGTTCTTGGCAATGCATTCGGCGTCCAGGAAGGCATCGCAGTTGACACGCATGTCCGCAGAGTCGCAGCCCGGCTCGGTCTCACCAAGCATGATGATCCGGACAAGATCGAAGCGGACTTGATGCGGCTTATCCCTCGCAAGGAGTGGGCAATGGCAAGCCATTGGCTGATCTGGCACGGGCGCTTGCGCTGCATGGCCCGGAAACCCGATTGCCCAGGTTGCGAGTTGGCCAAGCTTTGCCCATCCGCAAACAAGGTTTCGGCAAAAGACAAGAGGGTCACAATGCGCAAAGCCGCGGCCAAGAGCGGCAAACGCAACAAGTGATCATGGTGAGACTGCGCCTCAGGCCGACGTGCCATGCGATGCCACAATGGTCAATCGGTGCCTATCGTCATCGGTTCTTGGCTCGGCTTGCTAGAATGCGGCCAATTCGCAATTCGCCCTTCAAGTCATCTCGTTGAACGTTGTATGTTGAGTGTTGCACGTTGACAGTTCTCATTCCTTTTTGTGAATGCCCCAAGCCCAACAGATTCGATGTCCGACGCCGCAGACAACTTGTGGTTTGTTTGGCGGTCAGGACCAATGCCCGCCGCACTCAACATGGCGTGGGATGAAGCGCTTCTTGAGTTTGCCCCTTTGATTGGCCGACCGATCCTGCGGTTTTATGGATGGACCGAACCGGCCGCCACATTCGGCTATTTTCAGCGGTACGTCAGCGTCGAGCAAATGGTCAGTCTTCGGCCGCTCATCCGTCGCCCGACCGGAGGGGGCATCGTGCCACATGACCGGGACTGGACTTATTCGATGTCCATTCCCAAGGGTCATCCGTGGTACAATGTCGCCGCCCGCCCCGCATACGCGCGCATCCACCAATGGCTGCACTCGGCCTTCCAATTGCTCGGCCTTCACACACGGCTTGCAAATGCTGATACGGAGGGCCACGGCCGATGTTTCGCCGGTGCTGTCCGGTCAGACATCATGTTCGGCGAACGCAAGATTGCCGGAGCGGCTCTTCGCCGGACACGCGGCGGGTTTCTCGCCCAAGGCTCTGTTCAACCGCCGGCGTGCGCGCCACCGCGATCAGAGTGGGAAGCAGCAGTCGAACTTGTTGGGAACCGGCTGCTGAGAATCGTTTGGGAATCATGGGCACCGGATGACGATTTGAGTCGCCAAGCCTGTGAGCTGTGCGAGCAAAAGTACTCACAGGCGTCCTATAATCGGGCCCGATAGACTTTGCCTGCAGATGGCTTGGGTTGGCAATTCGTGCAAAGAAAGTTCTACGGATTGATGCGGCCGAGGACGGCCGCGCTCCCGCGCTTGGGCAAACAAGAAAGAGAACGAGAAAGTCGGCCTCGACATGACGCGATGAGGTTGACAATCTCAGCCGGTGTTGCTTTGCCGGAAGGCATGGACATGGCGTTGGCTTCGCACGACCGGGAAAATGGGCTCTGGTCGCGCGGTTGTCGTTTGGGGCCTTGTGAAATTGTTGAAGGCAAGAGCATTTGAAACATGGGCGAGGATGCGACCTCCACACCAGTCTCTGCGGATGATTGCATGGCATTATGAGTCCACCAGAACGGCCGCTTGATTCACTGCGAATAGACCGGGCCACCGAGGAGGTCGAACCGCCGCGGCGTGGCAAGGCCTTGTTAACGGCGGTGTTGATCGTTTCAGCCATCGCAATCGGCGGGGTGTTGTACTGGCGTTATTCGGCTGTAGAAGTCGTGACTTATCCGGCCAGACGCATTGACCAGGGAGGATCGCGTGTCGCGCTGCACGCGTCGGGCTACGTCACAGCGAGGCGGGAAGCTACTGTCTCCTCGAAGATTACCGCGCGGGTTGTCGAAGTTAAGATCGAAGAAGGCCAAAGCGTTGAAGAAGGGGATGTGCTGGCGCGGCTTGACGACAGCAACATCAGCAAAAGCCTGCGCCTTGCTGAAGCACAGCTTGCGGCGGCAGCGGCAGCGACTGCTGAAGCCGAGGTTTGGGCTGAAAACGCAGAGCGCGAGTATCACAGGATAAAATCTCTGGCTGCTGACCGTGTGGCCACCCAGTCCGACCTCGACCGGGCCGAAGCTGAACACCGGGCAAGGCAAGCGCTGCTCCAGCGGTCCCGGACCGAGGTTGAGGTTGCGAGGCGCGAAGTGGCGGTATGGCAACAGCAGCTCGAAGACACGATCATCCGCGCGCCATTCGCAGGGATCGTAACGATAAAGAATGCGCAGCCGGGGGAAATGATCTCGCCGATTTCGGCCGGGGGCGGCTTCACACGCACTGGCATATGCACCATCGTCGATATGAATTCGCTGGAAATCGAGGTGGATGTTAACGAAAGCTACATCAACCGCGTCCGGCCGGGTCAGAGCGTGGAGGCGATTCTGGACGCGTATCCTGACTGGCGAATACCGGCGAAAGTGATTGCGATTATTCCAACGGCCGACAAACAGAAAGCGACAGTTAAAGTGCGCGTTGGTTTCGAAAAGCTCGATCCGCGGATTCTTCCTCAAATGGCGGTCAAGGTGGCCTTCAGAGAAGACGGACCAGCGGCGCAATCGCCGCTGGTGGCGTTCCCAAAATCGGCCATCCAGAAACAAAATGGAATCCAAAGCGTGTTCGTGGTAACGAACGGATTGGCAAGGCTGCGACAAATCGCGCCGGGGCCAAATCGTGGCGATGACGCCACCGCAGTTTCCGGTTTGGTTGAGGGTGAAAAGGTCGTTATCCAGAGTCAGCGCCCCCTTCGCGACAAAACACGGATTCGGGAACGAAAGCAGTAACTCTGCATCCCATGAGTGGAACCGACGACCTGCTGGTTAACATCGAGGGTGTGACGAGGTATTATCGGCGCGGCGCTGAACTTGTTCACGTGCTCGAAGACATCTGGTTTCAGGTGCGTCGCGGTGAATTTCTGGCATTGATGGGGCCGTCCGGCTCCGGGAAAAGCACCCTCTTGAATTTGATCGGCGGGCTCGATCGGCCGTCGCGCGGGAGCATAGTAGTGGATGGTCTAAGAATCGACCGCCTGAACGAGCGGGAACTTGCGGCATGGCGGGCGCGACACGTTGGGTTTGTGTTTCAGCTCTACAATCTGATGCCGGTCCTGACTGCGGAGCGCAATGTTGAGCTTCCGCTGCTGTTGACGCCGCTCACTCGCGCTCAGCGGAAGCGGCATGTCGGAGCAGCGCTTGCCGCCGTGGGCCTTCTGCACCGCAAGAAGCATTTCCCGCGGCAGTTGTCCGGCGGAGAACAACAGCGGGTCGCTGTGGCCAGGGCCATGGTCCTGGAACCCAGGATCCTGCTTGCGGATGAGCCCACGGGGAATCTGGACACCCGAACCGGGGAGGCTGTCTTCGATTTGCTCCAGGAACTCAACCGGGACAAAGGCTT
>JARYMD010000336.1 GCA_029907285.1 Verrucomicrobiota bacterium
CAGCAAGCTGCCGCACTCCAAGCGCTTCGCGTCTGCCAACGCGCACTGCAACCGCGGCAGCGCCGCGTGCAGTGGGGGCTTGATCAGCGCGGCTGTTCCCAGCGACGGAGTTGCAGGGCATATTTCCCAGCCCGGCGGAGTTGAAGGTCCGGGGGGTGCAAGAGCCGGGGGCGTTGCCCGTCAGGCGACTTTGGTTCCGGCTACGCCGGGCTGGGTACATACCGGTGCTGATGGTTTATCGCTCTAACAAAATCCTGGCCAGGGAATCTCACTGGCAGATCGACCGGCCACACACAACCCGTCATTCCGGTGAAATACCCAGGCCAAAGCCGCAGTTGCACGATCCGTTACACCGAAACCCCCAACTCCGCTCTGCAAGCGCCGCGCTCCACCCGACTGCTGCGCAAGAGATTCGATTGTGTTCTCTCAAGCGACGTCTCCCTTTCACTCCCACTCGATTGTCCCGGGCGGTTTGCTCGTGATGTCAAAAACACAACGGTTGACCCCTTTAACTTCATTCACGATCCTGCTCGCCAGCGTCTCGAGAGTATCATGCGGAAGACGCACCCAATCGGCTGTCATGCCGTCTTGCGATTCGACAGCGCGAATGGCGATTGTGTACTCGTAAGTGCGCTCGTCGCCCATAACGCCCACGCTCCGCACCGGAAGCAATATCGCAAAGCTCTGCCAAATGCGATCGTACCAGCCGGTCTGCCTCATCACTTCCAAAACAATCGCGTCCGCCTTGCGCAACATCCGCAGCCGCTGCGGCGTGACTTCGCCAATTATCCGCACCGCAAGACCCGGCCCCGGAAACGGCTGCCTCAACACAACCTCTTCCGGCAACCCCAGCTCCCGCCCAAGACGCCTGACCTCGTCCTTGAAAAGGCACTTGAGCGGCTCCACAAGCTCAAACTTCATCTTTCGCGGCAGACCGCCCACATTGTGGTGACTCTTGATCTTGGCAGCCGGATTGCCGCCTATCGGCACCGACTCGATGACGTCAGGATAAAGCGTCCCTTGCGCGAGAAAACGGACCTTGCCCACCCTGCCCGCGGCCTCCTCAAACACCTCAACAAATGTCCGCCCTATGATTCTTCGCTTTCGTTCCGGGTCCGTCACCCCTCGCAACCTTTGCAAAAACATCCTTGAAGCATCCACATACCGCAAACGCATGTGGAAATTCCGCCCGAACACCTCGCGAACAAGCTGCGGTTCGCCTTCGCGCAGCAAGCCGTTGTTGACGAAAATGCATGTGAGCCTGTCGCCAATTGCCCTGTGCAACAGAACCGCCGCAACACTGGAATCCACGCCCCCGCTCAACCCAAGTATCACATGCTCGTTTCCAACCTGATTCCTGATTTCTTGGACGGCGGTTTCCGCGTACCGGCGCATTGTCCAGTTCCTCCCGCATCCGCAAATGCCATTTGCGAAATTTGAGAGTATTTTCAGGCCGTGCGCAGTGTGTGCCACCTCAGGATGAAACTGCAGCCCATATATCGGTTTGTCCCGATGTGCAATGGCAGCAAACGGTGTGTTGTCCGTCACCCCCACGGCGACAAAACCCGCAGGCAGCGCCGTCACCACATCCCCATGCGAGTTCCACACCCTGAACCGCTCCGGCACCCCCTGAAACAGCCTGCAGCCAGGGTCCGTCACAGTCAGAGTGCTCCTCCCGTACTCGCGATGCGCGCCCGGTTCGACTTTGCCATCAAAAAACCGCGCCAGCAACTGGGCGCCGTAGCAAATGCCAAGCACCGGGATGTCGATCCCAAAAATCGCAGGGTCCGGCAGAGGAGCATCAGGAGGGTAAACACTCTTGGGACCTCCGGAAAGAATGATCCCGCTCGGGCCAAGAGCGTCCAGTTCCGCTGCGGGTGTGTCGTGCCGCATGATCGTCGAATAGACCCCGCACTCGCGAATTCGACGCGCAATCACCTGGGTGTACTGTGACCCGAAATCCAGAATTACAATTTGCTCGTTCACTGTTTTGTCATTGTCAGACCAAGACCAACGTGTTGGGCTTGGTCAAAGAACAGCAAGGTCACTTGGCCGCCACTGTGCAGCACCGTGTCATTGCCATCCAACGCCCGCTGTTCCGCTCCGTCCGCAACCGCACGACCTTGTTCGTCATTGTGCAGGCACCAGCCTGACTTCGCCCCGCGTTTTGTCGTACTGGAACTTCATCCCGGCCGGCGGTTTCGGCAAGGTAGGCATGTAACCTGACTTCACCAGTTCATTCAGGTCTTGCGGGTACCTGTCTTCCGAAGCGTAAAACATCTGAATCGCCTGTTTGACCGAGGCGACGTCCACGACCTTTTCCGCAACAGTCTTTGACCGCACAACCGCTCCGGCATAATCAGCCGGCGCGGTCAGCGGATTCCCGACAGTGCTGTTCGTGTTCTTGTCTGACGGATGCTGGGTTTGCTTTCGTCCACACCCGGCCATCAAACATGCCAGCACCACTCCAACAAGCAGGTGCGATTTCATGCGCAAAATCTAATCCTCAAACGGCCAATTCCAAGCCCCAATCACGGGTCTTGCACAAGCCGAGCCGCCCGAACCCGCGCATCCTCGATAATGCGAAGGTCACGCGCAAGATCGCCAAACCTGAACGCAGGCGCGCCACTCTGCGCCACCCCAAGCATTTCACCCGGCCCACGCAACCTGAGGTCCTCCTCGGCGACACGAAAACCATCCGATGTCTCCTCGAGCACGCGCAAGCGCTCACGCGCTTCTCTCGTTTGCGCAGACGCCACAAGAATGCAGTACGCTTCATGGGGACCGCGCCTGATCCTGCCCCGCAACTGGTGCAACTGCGCCAACCCAAACATCTCGGCGTTCTCGATCACCATCACGGTCGCGTTCGGCACATCGACCCCCACCTCAATAACAGATGTTGCCACCAGCACCTTGAGAACGCCCGACCGAAACTGGTCCATGACCGTTTGCTTTTCGGCGGCACCAAGCCGCCCGTGCAAAACCCCAACCTTGTGAGGAGCCAGTGTCCGCTGCACACATTCAAATTCGCGCATGACGGCAGCAATTCCGTCCGCCGTGTCCCCATTATCGATGCGAGGGCAAACAACATATGCTTGCCGACCTTCGTTCAGTTTCTTCGAGACGAAATCCCACACCTTGGGAAGACTCGCCGTGGAACGCACAAATGTCCGCACCCGCCCTCGTCCCGGCGGCTCTGCGTCAATCACCGAAACGTCAAGGTCACCGTAAATCGTCAGCCCCAGCGTGCGTGGAATCGGCGTGGCAGTCATCACCAACAGGTGAGGATAACTGCCCTTGCGGACAAGTTTCTCCCGCTGTGCCACCCCGAACTTGTGTTGTTCATCGATTATCACAAGACCAAGGTTGTCTGGTGCAAACGCCGGTTCAATCAGAGCGTGCGTGCCGACGTAAACCATCGGCGCTGTGTTTCGGGCCTGCCGGTTCTCGGAGTCCACGCCCGGCTTGTGGCTACCTGTCAAAAGTGCCACCCGAACACCCAGCGGCCCAAACCACTTTGTGAAGTTCTGCACATGTTGCTCGGCTAGAATCTCGGTCGGCGCCATGATCGCCACGTTGTACCCGCTTTCAATCGCCATGAGAGCAACGCATGCGGCAACCACGGTCTTTCCTGAGCCGACATCGCCCTGCAACAGGCGCCGCATCGGATGCAGACCTGACATGTCGCTTCTCAATTCGCGCAGCACGCGCGTTTGAGCTTCGGTGAGCTTGAACTCGAGCTGCTTCAGAAATGGCCGGATCAACCGGTTGTCCCCGCCGCATGGCAAAGCCCGCACGTTCAGCTCCAAATTCCGCCGACGGCGTTGCAGCGGTATCTGAAATGCGGTGAATTCGTCCAACGCCAGCCGTCTGCGCGCGGTCTCGGCCTCTTCAGGGCTCTCAGGAAAATGCAACCGGCGCACCGCCTCGGCGCGCGACATGTAAACGGCCAATGACATTTCCGGCCACGGCTCGGCCACTTCACTGCCAAATCGGTCAAGCGCCTGCCACACCAAGCTTCGCAGCCAGCGCTGCGTCAGCCCCTCCGTCAACGGGTACACAGGCACAATCCTGCCGATGTGGATGCTTGCTTCTTCCCCTTGCTCGATGGTTTCCGTTTCGGGGTGGTCAATGGTCAGCGGGCGCATTGAAGACGGCTTGCCGTACACAAGGACAGTGTCACCGACATGGAAATATTGTTCCATGTAAGGCATGTCCCACCAGCGGCAATGAAGCCGCCCGGTTCCGTCCTCGAGAATAATCTCAAACACAGAACGCTGTTTCCGTTTCCATGTTTTGACTCCTTGAGCAACGATCTTGCCCGCGGTTGATCCGGGCTGACGCAATCGAAGCTCTGATATCCGTCCAATGACCCGCCTGTCCTCATATCGCCTCGGCCGGTGCAGCAACAGGTCATCGACCGATCTGATTCCGAGCCTTGCAAGCAGCGCGGCACGCTCGGAACCAACACCGCGCAACACGGTGACCGGCCTTTCCAACGGAGATGCCTGCGATCGTTGCTCCACGTCCCTCCCTATAACCACTTCCGGCGCGCCTTTCAATACCGTGCGCTGCCCTTCATTGTCGCAATGCCAGACCAAAAACCACCACTACTGCGGCCGGGTCACACGCACACCCACATATGCCGTCCCCGGGACAGCAAATTTCTTCACTTCGACAATCACCGACATCGGAGCAAACTCGCGCATGACTGTTTCCGCGATTTCCACCGCCAAAGTCTCGATCAGGTTCCAGCTCCGTTCTCTGCTGATGCTTTCTATGCGCTTGCAAACCACGTCGTAGTCGATCGACCATCGCAAGTCATCCTTCACTGCCGCTGTCGAAACGTCTGCGGCCATTTCGACCGAAATCAGAAGG
>JARYMD010000337.1 GCA_029907285.1 Verrucomicrobiota bacterium
CCATTCGCCAGTTGTGGGACGAAAAACGCGTTTTCAGTCTCATTTTGGCCGATCCGCCGTTCGGCGAGAAAAACATCGGATACCGATCGCGTTCACTGGCTCAGGCGTTGCTTGATAACGAGGATTTGCCGTGGCTGCTCGTCGAAGCCGACGGTTTGTTTGTCCTTCGCCACACATTTCGCGAGACACTGAGTTTCTCAGCCGCATGGGAAGAAACACGGTTGTTGCGACACGGCGATTCGGTCATTCGCTTTTTCAAGCGAACAACCTTGTTGTCCGTGGAGAAAAACGCAGGTAAAAAGTGTCTTTGAACGTTCAAAGACTCTGATTTCCGGGTTAGGCTCGATGTCACATTCCGACTCGACGCAAGAGTGCAACCCTGCCCTTGCCGTGCGCGGAGCACCCACCCTGCCTTTCATGAAACGGTGCATATGGTAGGGCACGCACTCCGCGGCAGCTTTCAAGCTGCAATTTCGCTGGAATTACTGAAGAACCGACTGATGGAAACTTGACTCGAATCCCAAACATCCGTATTCGGGAGGCACTCGAGTGAAACTTGGGCTGTTCATCCTGGTGTTCGCCATAGCCGTTGGCTGCCCTGCCCTTTCCCCAGGCCAACGTGTCGGACCGCCACGAGCCACGTCGGACCGTGGCCTCGATTTTGAGCTGATCCGCGACCCGACATGGGCTCTTGGGTTCACTGTGCTGGCCCCGAAGGTGGGGGGTGGCGAATTGGGGCGGATTCAGTTTGCGGGTGCGCCCGGAACCCCGGTCTGGCAACTGGCCCAGTGGCACAGTCGGTTTCCGTTTACCAACGCCGTGGAAACTGGGCCCGAGCTGTGCCTGTCCAACACGGCCAAGTGGCTGTGTCTGAACCGCCGCGCCACCGAACAGCCAGTGCTCACACTGGGTGTGGATTCGCGGCCGGAATACAATGGCCGGCTCCGCCGCACACCATCTGAGTCCTGGCCGCATCTTCTTATCCAACAAACCGTCTCGGATGCACCGCCAATAGCGGCGTTGCGGTCGCTGCGGCTACGGGCGGAAGTCTGTCTCCGCGAAGCGCAAACGTTCAAGCCGGCCGAGTACTCTCCCTCTTTGCATGCCGCCCAGTTTCAGATCGTTCTCACCCTGAACAACCTCAACCGTGGCTCTCCGGGCTTCGGCGATTACCTCTGGTTTGTGGTGCCGGTGTACGACGACCGCTATGACATCCCGCCGGAGTATATTGCGCCGGACTTTGCCGTGACCAAGGGCAAGCTGATCTACAATCCCGGCGGTGAGGCTGTTGGCCTGCGACCACTCCGGCCGGGAAAGTGGCAAAGCTTGGACTGTGACCTGCTCCCATTGCTCGCGCGTGCGCTGCGGATGGCCTGGGCCAAGGGCTATTTGTGCGACTCTCGCGACCTTGCGGACTATTGCGTTGCGCACCTCAACGTCGGCTGGGAAGTCCCCGGCGCTAATCGCACGGCCATTGCCATCCGCGGCCTGAGCCTGTGCGCAACCGAAAACACAGCTCCGTGAAGAACCCAATGCGGCCGTATCTGACCCGGCCAATCCCACCGCGCGAACGCGGAACAGCTCTCACAGCGATGGATTGTCCCGCGCGAATTCTGCAGAATTGCTGTGTGGATAGAAAATCGGTGCCACGAGCCACATTCTGTGCAGCCATCACGCACTTATTGCTGCCGCACCGCCCGGTAGAAGCGAAGCGGACTTTGTCCAGCCGAGGTATCACGAAGTCGAACGCTCGTGCCGGCGCTGACCATGTTGGTGAGCCACGTCCAGGTCTGCAGGTCACTGGACACTTCAATGCGGCACGGGCGTGGGGAAGCGTCGGTCAGGAGAGCCTCGAAGGCTCCGTCCCTCCAACAGGGTGCCGAGAGGCGGGGCGGAGTTAGGAGCGCCAAAGCGACATTACCAGTGCGCAGCGGGTCGTGCCGAAACATTGGCCAAGCGCTTTGCATTGGTCCCGTGGCTGCCTTGATCGCACAGAGGCGCTCATCATTCGAGCCAACGTAAAGGACGCCGTCGGGACTCAGCACAGGGGAAGACTTGACTGCACCGCCGGTCAAGTATTCCCACAATTTTGTGCCGTTGGCGCTGATGGCATACACCTTCTTATCGTCCGAGCCGATATACACCGTGCCGTCCGCCCCCAGGACTGGCGAAGACTCACAACGACTTCCGGGGGTAAAATCCCATTTCTTTTTGCCAGCCTCGTCCAGCGCATACACCCGGTTCGCACCGAAATAGATCGTACGGTCCAATCCGACCGCCGGGGAGGACGCGACGACATCGGAAGCGCTGTAATACCACTTCCGCGTCCCGTCCGGATTCAACGCGTACAGCCGACTCGCGTCGGACCCGACAAAGATTGTGCCGTCCACGCCGAGAGCCGGAGATGATCTGACGGCGGAGGAGCCGGAATTGTATTGCCATTTCCGCGTCCCATCGGGGTTGAGTGCCACGATCAGTCCGCCGGCCGTGCCAAAGTAGATCGTGCCGTCTTCTCCAATGGCGGGTGAGGACACAATGTCATCGCTGGTCGCATATTCCCACTTCTTCACGCCGTTCGGGTTCAATCCGTAGAGCAGGTTATCGGTAGATCCCACATAAATGGTGCCGTCTGTGCCAACAGCCGGCGAAGACTCGACGCGTGCACCCGTGCGAAACTCCCACCGTTTCGCACCGCTTGAATCGACGGCGTAGAGTTTGCCGTCGTCCGATCCAATGTAAACGTCGCCGTTTGGGCCGATTGCAGGCGATGCGTTGATCTCGTCACCCGTCTCGAAAACCCATTTCAGATTGCCGAGCGGGGTAACGGCATAGAGTGTTCCGTCGAGAGACCCTACATATACGGTTCCGTCTGCTCCGATGGCAGGAGAAAACTTCACCCAGAAAGTGCCACTCGCCCATGAGATGCCGTCTTCAGGTCCCAGAGCTTGGTGCCGGGACTCACGTTGAAGTCAATGACCAGGAACTTCACCGAGTAGCTGAACCAAGAACCAGCGGCGTTGCTGACCTCGACCTGATATGAACCGGATTGAGCCGTCTGAACATTGTTCAGGAGTAGGGATGCCTGGTTGGCACCCGCCAGGGGCGTGTAATCCTTATACCATTGGTAAGAGAGTGGTTCACTACCCTCAGCGACGACCCGAAGGTGAACGGTATCTCCTACTACGACATTTTCAGCCTTGGGTTGGGTGACGATACGCGGTGCCTGCAGCAGCGTAAGGCTGGCGGCTGCACTTGTTACCGACCCAGCCTCGTTGCTCACCACTACCGTGTAGAGTCCCACCTGGCTTGCCGACACATTCTGAAGCACCAGCGTCGCATTTGTCGCTCCGGCGATGTTTGCACCCTCGAACTGCCACTGAAAACGCAGGGGCGGGCTGCCCGTCGCCGTGACGGAAAAGCTGGTGGAACCACCTGCGACTACTGCCTGGCTATGCGGCTGCTCGGTTATGCCGGGAAGCTCGATCAGCACAGTGAGATGGGCAACCGCACTCGTGACGGTGCCACCCGAGTTGCTGATCTTAACGGTATAGTCTCCTGCATCCCTGCTCGTAACAGCGGGAATTGTCAGGGGAGCATTTGTTGCTCCCGGCAAGGCCACGCCGTCTTTCATCCATTGATATGCGAACGGCGGCGCGCCCGACACCTCCACAACGAACGTCGCAGGAGCACCTACCGGGACACTCTGCCCTTGCGGCTGAGTGACTATTCTGGGCGGTAGCGGATTTACCGTCAGACGGGCGGCCTGGCTCAGTTCGCTCCCATATGTGTTGCTGGCCCGCAACTGATACCAACCAGTCTGAGCCAGAGTCACTGGCGTCAAATCGAGCGCCATATTGGTTGCACCCGGCAACGGTTGTCCGTTGAAAAGCCATTGAAAAAACATCGGCTCCGCGCCTTTCACCCCCGCAGCCAAAGTCACTGAGTCCCCATCGACGGCGGTGCGGCTTTCCGGCTGTTTTATGAATTTGGGATGCTCTGGATGCCGTTGTCGTCCCGAGTGGCGAATGTCCCGCTGAAACATTGGCCAAGGCGCATCGGCCAAGGGGACGGTGCCTTTGACGGCGTAAAGACCGCCGTACTGGGACGCGAAGTACACGGTGCCGTCAGGGGCAATGAGCGGGGACGATCGGATGGCGCTGCCGGTCGAAATCTCCCACCGCTTGGTGCCGTCTGAATTGAGCGCAAAAAATGTCCCGTTCTCCGAGCCGATGTAAACGGTGCCATCTTCGGCCAAGGCGGGAGTGCTATGAACAATCCCCCCCGGGTGCAAATTCCCATTTCAGTGTGCCCGTTGGTGTGAGAGCATAGAACTTCTTGCTCCAAGAGCCGCAGTACACCGTGCCATCGGCGCCCACGGCCGGCGCGGAAAGAATGTTTCCGCCAGTGTCGTAATCCCAAATCCGTGTTCCCCCGGACGTCAGTGAATAAACCCTACCATTAAAACCGCCCAAACAAACGCTGTCATCAGCTCCGACGGACGGATGCGGTGCGCCGAAAAAGCTGGTGGCGAAAGTCCATCGTTTGGTTCCGTCTGGATTCACGGCATAGACTGCTCCGTCGGCGTTCCCGAGGAGTATTGTCCCATCAGCTCGCACTACTACCGACGAATCAAAACCGAAACCGGCTGCCAACTCCCATCGTTCCGTCCCGTCAGGATTCAATGCATAAACCTTCTGGTCGTTGCATCCGAAGTAAACCGTTCCGTCGTCTGCAACCACGGGTGATGAACGAACATCGCCCCCAACTTGGAATCACCACTGCAACTGGCCCGAGGAGCTGATTGCGCATAGGTAGCCCGACGTTCCGATGTAGATGGTTCCATCTGCGCCTAACGCTGGTGACGATTCGACAC